>JAJXTQ010000254.1 GCA_021783685.1 Pseudomonadota bacterium
CCGATCTGGCAACGAGCGCCTGATCGCCGCCGTGTTCGGCACCGACACCGAAGCCGCGCGCGCGAACGAAACCGCCAAGCTGCTCGGCTACGGGTTCCGCTTCTTCGAGAGCCGGGTGTTCAACAAGAAGGGCGACGTGCTGGCCAATGCGCCTGTCTGGAAAGGCGCAGCGCGCACGGTCAAGGCCGGCGTCAACACCGATCTCGCGGTCACGGTGGCACAGGGCGAGGCCGCCAAGCTCACGACGCAGCTGGTACTGAAGCCGGAAATCATCGCTCCGGTGAAGCAGGGCGACGTCATCGGCAAGGTGGAAATCCGCCAGGGCGACAAGGTGCTGAAGCAGGCCGACGTGGTCGCGATGGAGACGGTCGAGCAGGGCGGCTTCTTCCGCCGCATGTGGGACAGCATCCGGCTGTTCTTCAAGGGGCTGTTCGGCTGACAATCAGGCGCAAACAAGAAGGCGCCCCTGGCAACAGGGAGCGCCTTTTTTATTGCCGTTGGCGGGTTTCTGCTGCGAGACTTGAATGTCAGACACCGCGACGAGACGGTGGTAATACGCTTCCACTCACGATGGCATCAGCCGCCCGCGCGGCCAGTGCATGAATGGTCAGTGACGGCGCCTCGCCTCCGCCGCTCGACGGGAAGACGCTGGCGTCCGTGATGTACAGATTGGGGTGGTCGTGGCTGCGGCAGTGCGCATCGACGACCGAAGTACAGGCGTCGTTCCCCATGCGGCATGTCCCGAATACATGCGTCGCCGAGAAATGATCCCAGGCGCCAAATTCCTCGACCAGTTCAACTGTCCCCGCCTCTTTCAACAGGCGACGGGACTGGCTTGCCATGAACTGCAAGCGTTCAATGTCCTGGCGGCTCAAATGTGAATGAAGGCGCGGCAGCGGAATGTCAAGCCGATCCTTTTTCTGCGGATCGAGATCGACGAAGGTCTTCTCATTGGGCAGAAACTCGCCGATGGCGCCGACCGACAGGGCGCTGCCGAAGCTGGCCCTGACGCCATTTTTAAGTTGCTGCCCAAACCCGCCGACAATGCGCGAGGCATAGGCAATCGGCCCGGTGAAGCCGGTCTCCTGAACGTTGGAATTGAAGCGGCAGCCACCGGTCATACCTGGAATGGCATCCGGCGCGTTGAAGTCCCAGCAGATGGCGTCAGACTGCAGCCCCACATGACTTTGGGTCAGCCCGGGGACAAGCCCGGTGCTGCTCCAGAAAAGTGTTTCCATGAAATTGCGCCCCACCTGCCCGGAACCGTTGGCCAAGCCCCTGGGGTGGCGCGGGGTGTGGTTGGCCAGCAATAAGCGGGGGGTCTGCACGGCCCCCGCAGCCAGGACGAGGATGGGGGTCTCGATTCGTCGGGGGGTCTTGCCCTCAAGGTATTCGAGCGAGTCGATGCGGCCGCTGGCCGCCGCCCGGATGCGCACGACCGGGCAGCCGGGCTTGAGCGTCAGGCGGCCGCTGGCCACGGCCTTGCGGATGAAGGTGACGTCGGTCGATCCCTTGTCGCCGAGCGGGCAGCCACGGTTGCAGTTGCCGCAGTAATTGCAGGCAGGGCGGCCGTCATAGGCAACGGAGAGCGCGGCGCGCGAGTTCGGCTGCCAGTGCATGCCGAGGCGTCTTCCCGCCGCGACCAGGCGCTGCGCGGGCGGGCTCAGCGGATGCGGCGGCAGTGGGAACGCGGTGCTGCGCCAGCGCGCGCCCTGGTCCGGCGGGCCGGCCACGCCCACGAGGCTTTCGCAGAGCGCGTAATACGGTTCGAGGTCGGCGTAGTCGATCGGCCAGTCGCAGCCTACCCCATGCAGGCTGCGCAGCTTCATGGCCTGCGGATGCAAGCGGTGGGACTCGCCGACGAAGTGCAGGGTGCTGCCGCCCACGCCCTGGACATGCCAGTAGCCCGGCCCCATCGGCTGCCGTGTGTCTCCGCGCACCAGCGGGCTGAGCGCACGGTTCCAGGAGCGCAGGTCCGCGTTGGCGGGGTCGAGGCGATCAAGCGGGGCAATGCTGATCTCGCCCCGGCTACCCGGCGGTGCGGGAAATTGATGCCGCTCCCAGTCGGGCTGGCTCAGCGGGTAATCGCGTGCGGGGTCGAAACGCGGGCCGGCCTCGAGCAGCAGAACCCGCAAGCCTTTTTCGCACAGGCGCCACGCGGCCGCCGCGCCCCCGGCGCCGGAGCCGACCACCACGGCATCGAAGCGCTGGCCTACCCCCATGGTGGCGGATAGCCCAGGGGTTGCGGCGGCCGCTCGATCGACATTCCCCGCCACGCGGCCGGGTCGCTGTAATACGCCGTGACGGCGGTCTGGCGCACCAGTTCATAGAAGCGGCGCGGCACCTCGTTCCAGTCCGAGTGCGACATCCACTCGACGACAGCGATCTGTTGCCCGGCGCTCAGTTCGGTAAACGGCGGCCCCCCCGTCAGGTTCAGCCACTGGCAGCCGAGTTCAATCAGGCGGCGGAAGCGCGCATCATCCCCGGCAAGGTCCCAAAGCTGTCCGTCCACCCGCAGGTCGGTCGCCGATCCCGACACGTCGTCGCGTGGCAGCAGGACGTCGAGAAACGCAGCGAACGTGGTCTTCTCTGCGGGCGACGGCGTGGCCCCGGCGATGGCAGGGGACACGTCGAACGCCTGTCCCAAGAAAAAAGCGCCGACGATCTGCAGGAGTCGCCGGCGCTGCATCAGCGTGTTCTGGGCCATCCGGCGGGTATGGTTAGAGCACCTTGGGTATGGTGCAATTCGGATCTGTATAGAGGTAAGTCGAGAGGGGCCACGAGCCGTTATACACACATTGCGAAGACGTGCCGCTCGGCTTGTCGAACTCGCCCTGGCTGTGCAGGGTGGCATAGGGAACGAACCCGGGGTTGCCGTAGACGTCCACGCCTGCGTTGACATACGGCGCGTTGACGCCGATGCCGAGCAGCGGCGCGCGCTTCAGGAAGTCGTAGCCCACGCCGATTTCGCCCTGGAAATCCTCCTTGCCATTCAGGTAACCCAGTTTGATCTTGCCGGGTTTCACGCCGCCCGCCAGGTTGACGTGGAAGGCGAGGTTGCCGCCCGAGGTGTCGCCATCGGACTTGACCTTGGTCCTGAACACGCCAAGAACGAGCGCCGGCGTGGCGCCGCCGCCGAGATGCCAGTTCAGGCCGGCATACGCCCGTGTTTCGATCTTGCTGGTGCTGCCTGTGGCGGGGATCGGGGCGTAGCCGGCGTTCCCTGCAAAGGCGGCAGAAGCCGTCAGCGCGGACAGGAGGGCGAATGCAAGCGTGGTCTTTTTCATGGCGGATTCACGAGTTTTGTTTTAATGAATACAAATCCTATCACTGGCGGGACGGTCAAGGCCGCGGATGAGGAGTTCGAGGCTATCTTGCGGACGGTCGATGTCGTGCCACCGCAACGGAGTGGAAACGACAAGGGCCGCTAATGCGGCCCTTGTCGTTGGTGCTTGCGGAGGCTTACTTCTTCGCCGTCCGCCGCAGGCGGTTCAGCAGTCGCCGCGCCAGTTCGCCGAACAGTTCGGTCTGCGTCGGGTGCGGGAAGATCGCCTTGGCGACCTGGGTGAGCGTCATCTCGCCTGCCACCATCATCACGCCGATGCCGATCAGGGTGTCGGTGTGGTCGGCGAGGTAGTGCACGCCGATGATGCGGCCCGTGGCCTTGTCGGCGACCAGCTTGATCATGCCCTCGGTCTCGCCGGTGATCATCGCCTTGGCGTCGATGATCATCGGCATCTTGGCTTCCACTGCGTCG
>JAJXTQ010000255.1 GCA_021783685.1 Pseudomonadota bacterium
CCTGACGCCGCCTGGCCTACTGGTGGAGACGGTACGGGCGGCCGTGTTCGAGGTCACCGGCCGGGAAGCCGTGTGCTCGACCACCGGCGGCACCTCGGACGCCCGCTTTCTCGCGCGGCATTGCCCACAAGTAATCGAACTGGGCCCGGTCAACGCCTCCATCCACCAGATCGACGAATGGGTGGACGTGGCCGAACTCGATCAGCTCACGGCCATCTATGCACAGGTGCTGGAGCGCCTGCTGGCATGAGCCGGCGCAGGGCGAGGCACACGTGAAGCCGCCAGCCGGATCGCCGGCAGGCGCACCCGCGCTCCAAAGCCCGGCGCCCGAGGATCTGCTCTACATGGCGCGCGCGCTGGCGCTGGCCGAAGTGGCCGGCGAGGTCCCGGTCGGCGCCGTGCTGGTGCTGGATGGCGCCGTCATCGGCGAAGGCTTCAATCAACCCATCGGCCTGCACGACGCGACCGCCCACGCCGAGATCATGGCCTTGCGTGCCGGCGGACGCTTGCGCGGCAACTATCGCCTGCCGGGCAGCACGCTGTACGTCACCCTGGAGCCCTGCCTGATGTGTGTCGGCGCCATGCTCCACGCCCGCATCGCGCGGCTCGTGTACGGTGCCGCCGATCCCAAGGTCGGCGCGACCGCCCATCTGCTCGATGCCTTCGGCAACAGCGCCCTCAACCACCGGATCGAGGTCGCGGGCGGCGTGCTGGCAGCCGAATCCAGCGCTCTGCTGCGCGCCTTTTTCCGTGCGCGGCGCTGACCCATGATCGTCTTCGAGAACTTCTCGCTCCAGCGCGGCGGCAAGCCGCTGTTCGACGCCGCGCGCGCCACGATCCAGCCCGGGGAGCGCGTCGGGCTGATCGGCGCCAACGGCGCCGGCAAGTCGAGCCTGTTCGCGCTGATGCAGGGCTTGCTCCACACCGATGCCGGGGAGGTGCGCGTGCCCGCAGCCTGGCGCGTCGCCCATGTGGCGCAGGAAACCCCGGCCTTGGCGCGCAGCGCGCTGGACTACGTGCTCGACGGCGATGGGCCCTTGCGCGCAGCCGAGGCGCGCATTGCCGCGGCGCAAGCGCGCGGCGACGGCGCGGCCGAGGCCGAAGCGCACGCGGCCCTTGCCGATGCGGAGGGCTACACCGCCGCGGCACGGGCCGAAGCCCTGCTGCTGGGGCTCGGGTTCACGCTGGACCAGACTCGCGCCGAGGTGGCGAGCTTCTCCGGCGGCTGGCGCATGCGGCTCAATCTCGCCCAGGCGCTGATGGCGCCGTCCGACCTGCTCCTGCTGGACGAACCCACCAACCACCTCGATCTCGACGCCATCGTCTGGCTGGAAGACTGGCTGACGCACTATCCGGGCACGCTGATCGCGATTTCCCACGACCGCGAATTCCTCGATGCGGTGTGCACGGCGATCGTCCACCTGGAGCAGTGCAAGCTCGTCCGCTACAGCGGCAACTATTCGGCCTTCGAAGTCCTGCGCGCCGAGCGCATGAGCCTGCAGCAGGCGGCGTTCGACAAGCAGCAACAGCACATCGCCCATCTGCAGGGCTTCATCACCCGATTCAAGGCCAAGGCGAGCAAGGCCAAGCAGGCCCAGAGCCGCATCAAGGCGCTGGAAAAGCTGGAGAAGCTGAGCGCCGTCCAGGCCGCCCGCGAGTTCACGTTCGCCTTTCGCCCCGCCGATGCCGTGGCCAATCCGTTGCTGGCGCTGGAAGCCGCGGACTGCGGATATGCCGCGGACGCCGCGACCCGCACGGTCCTGCGGGCCGTCACGCTGTCGATCCAGTCGGGCCAGCGCATCGGCCTGCTCGGCGCCAACGGCCAGGGCAAGTCGACCTTCATCAAGACCCTGGCCGGCGCACTCGCCCCGCTCGCCGGCCGGCTGCAGACCGCCAAGGGCCTGCAGATCGGCTATTTCGCCCAGCACCAGCTCGAGACCCTGCGGCCCACCGATTCGGCGCTCGAACACCTGATGCGGCGGGCGTCGACGGCGCGCGAACAGGAATTGCGCAACTTCCTCGGCAGCTTCAACTTTCGCGGCGACATGGCCACCACGCCGATCGCGCCGTTCTCGGGCGGAGAAAAGGCCCGGCTCGCCCTCGCGCTCGTGGTCTGGGACAAGCCCAATCTCCTGCTGCTGGACGAGCCGACCAACCACCTCGATCTCGAAACCCGCGAGGCGCTGGTGCTGGCCCTGGCGCAGTTCGAAGGCACACTCATCGTCGTTTCCCACGACCGCCATCTGCTGCGCGCCACCACCGACCAGTTCCTGCTGGTCACAGGCGGCGCGGTGCGGCCTTATGACGGTGACCTCGACGACTATCGCGTGTGGCTGCTCAAAGAGGCCGCTCAGCGACGCACCGCACCGGCCAAGGCCGAGCCTGCCAAGACCGTCCCAGCGCCGCTGCGTCCGAAACCCCGGCTGGGCCCGCTCACCAAGGAACTCGTGCGGATCGAAACCCAGTTGGACCGGCTCGCGACCGACATCGACGGGATCGAAACCGCACTTGCCGATCCCGCGCTCTATACCGATGCGGATCGGGATCAGCTGGCGGATCTCCTGCGCCGGCAAGCGCAGGCGCGCGCGGAACAGGAACGGCTGGAGGCGCGCTGGCTGGACCTGCAGGCCGAGATCGAAACCGCTTCGTCCTGAATCGACTGGGCGAACCTTAGACATTCTCATCAGGCTCTCCCGCTGACGAAGATCAATCGACTCCGACTTTTACCGAGGCGGTTCCGTACCCTCGCGGTGGTCATGGATTGGCACAGCCGGCGTGTGCTTGCCTGGCGGCTGTCGATCGCCATGGAGACCATGTTTTGGGCCGATGCCGTGGAAGAAGCGATCGTGCTGTAGGGGTACCCGACATCTTCAACACGGATCAGGGCAGCCAGTTCACCTCGGAAGCCTTCACCGGACTGCTGAAGGAGCAGGAGATCCAGATCAGCAGGGACGGCAAGGGTTACTGGCGTGACAACGTGTTCGTCGAGCGCCTGTGGCGCAGCGTCCAGTACGAGGAGGTTTACCTGGCTTACGAGACCGTCTCGTTGGCACGCGAGTCGCTGGCGAAATACTTCCGGTTCTAGAACGAGCGCCGCTGCCACCGCCGTTTTGCGGACCAAACGCCGGACAGGCTTACTGCAACCGCTGCGTCTTTCGAGGCAGCCTAACCACGCAGGGTATCCACTTATCAAACCGGTTTGGCCCGCTCAAACGATTGGGGCCACCCGTGTTTCCGTGAGCAGCGCTGATGCATTCCGGCACCCTTCGTGCCGTTGCCGGAAACAGTCCAAGTGAAGATCGCTGCGCGCAGGCGCCGAGCCGGCTCAACCCAGAAACTGCATCGGCCGCAGCACCAGGCACTGGTCCACGCGCCCGATCGGGCCGCGCGTGTCGTAGAGTCGCGTGTGGGTGGTGCCAAGCCCGGTGGCTTCCATGTGAGTATGGCTTTCCAGGCAGATCCACTCCCCGTCCGGATAACGGTTGAGGTGCAGGTCGATGTCGGCATTGATGCAACCCATCTTGCCGCCGAGATAGAGCTGGCCGATGCCGTTGCCGAAATCCGACATCATGCCCATGTAACTGATTGCGGTGGTGGGTTCGTCGGCGACCACGTCCGCCTCGATGCGCAGCCAGGCCGTGCCTTCCCCCTTGAACGCGAATCCCGACACACGCCGCATCTCGATGGCGGCATTGAGTCCGGGCGGCCGCTTGCCGGGCTGGCCGCGCCCGCCCAGAAAGCCCTCCGGCGCC
>JAJXTQ010000256.1 GCA_021783685.1 Pseudomonadota bacterium
AGCGCAGCGGCTGGAACCACTGGAACCGCCGCGACGCGCCACGACCGGCACCGTTGCCCACGTATCAACGGAATTACACGGGCGATCGCTATCCCCGGCTATTGGACGAACAGCGCGCGATCGAGGCGCGTCGTTACCGCTACCAGCCGCGGGACCCGGTGAGCCGGCAGATTTTCGAGCAACGCCGTCAACGCCAGGAGTTCCGTGACCGCCAGCCGCAACAACAGAACATCCGCCAGCAGGAGATGTACCGGCAACAGCAACAGCAAAACGTGCGCCAGCAGGAGATGTACCGGCAGCAGCAACAGCAGAACGTGCGCCAGCAGGAGATGTACCGGCAGCAGCAACAGCAGAACATGCGCCAGCAGGAGATGAACCGTCAGCAGCAACAACAGAACATGCGCCAGCAGGAGATGTACCGTCAGCGAACGCAGCAGGACGCCCGGCAGCTTGAGAGGGCCCGCCAACAGCAACAGCAAAACAACCGGCAGAGGCAACCGCAGCGTTCGCGGCCGGCCCGCTCGGGCTCATCGGGCGGCATGGACAACGGGACCTGACGGCCTGACGGGGTTTTCCCCCATGGCCCTCACCGCAGTCAGCGCGCTGCCGGCGGGGGCCATCCGGCGCATGACATCAGGGGGCGGGTTCGGGCATCAGTGACCGGCTGGGCCGAGGGAGCCGGGGGCAACCGTGGGCGAGTTCGCGCCGACGCCCCGCGGGTCCGATGACCGGTCGGTGATGCCTCGGCCGAACGCCGGCGCATCGAGGTGCGCACTCAAATCTGCCCCAGTGCATGCTGGACGAGCAGGCTGCTGATCGCCACGGCAGCCCAGACGCCCGTTCCGAGAAGGATCGGACGGGGGCCCGTCGACGCCATCCGTCGCAGGTCGGCCGAAAGTCCGATCGAGGTCAACGCCATGATGATCATGAACAGGGCCAGGTTGGCGATGCCGGGCTGGATCGAAGGCGGTATGAGGCCCGCCGTGCGGATCGCGGAGGCCACCAGGAACCAGATGATGAACCATGGGAAAATGCGCATCAGGCTGAAACCCTGCGCACCGCTCTTCTTCTGCTTCCAGGCTTCGACGATCGCGAGGATCAGGCAGATGGGGATGATGAGGGTCGAGCGCGTCAGCTTGACGATGGTGGCGAATCCACCCGCCGCATGCGAGTAGCTGTAGGCCGCGGCGACGACCGACGAGGTGTCGTTGATGGCCGTTCCCGCCCACATGCCGAAACCAAAATCCGACAGGTGCATGAGGTGGCCGAGGAAGGGGAACAGGAGGACGGCCACCAGATTGAACAGGAAGATCGTGGAAATGGCGAACGCGGTCTCGAATTCATCGGCCGCGATGATGGGCGTCACCGCCGCGATCGCCGAGCCTCCGCAGATCGCGGTGCCGACGCCGATCAGCGTCTTCAGGTTGCCGGATACGCCGAGCAATCGCCCGAGCCCCCACGCCGTGAGGAACGCAGCCGACATCGTCACCAGCGTCACCGACAGGGACGCAATGCCCGTGTGGGCCACGGTGCCCAGACTGAGCCCGAAGCCGAGCACCACCACCGACCACTGCAGCACCTGCTTGGCCGCGAACCGGATCCCGGCGTGGAACGGCAGACCCGGCGCCCGCGTGTTGCGCACGATGATGCCGAGCACGATCCCGATGACCGGGCCGCCCACCAGCGGCATCAACCGGCCCAGCCACCAGGCCAGGGACGCGATCGCGACAACCATCGCCAGCCCCGGCAAAAGGGCGATCAGCGGATGCGGGGGCACCGGGTCGGGCGCGACGAGCTCGATCTCGTCGGCCGGAATGACGTGCTCGATCACGTCCTCGACCGGGTCGACGTGCTCATGCGGGGTGGTGTTGGACATCGCGATCGTTCCGCGGACTGAGGGAGTCGCCATGTATATAAGCACGAGCTGCAGAAACACAGTCCCGTTTATTAATCACGACTATCAGTGCGAATGATGGCAGCGCCGGGCTCCGCGGTCCCGGCGCTGCGGCCAACAAGCAATAGCGATGGACTTCAGGCGGCGCGCGCGGTCCGCAGCAACCCGCGTTGCGGCTTCAGTGCAGCGCTCCCGGGAAACACGCGTTCGGCAAGCAGGCGCTCGCTGACCCCCATGTGTCCTGCCAGAAGACCCTTGAACACGGCCCGGAAATCCGTGGTCGCATGGATGTCTCGATCCTGGTAGAGCTCCCTCGGCTGCATGCCCGGCCACTGCCCGCCCACGCGGCCGCCGGCCACGGCGCCGCCGAGGAGGAACATCACGCCGCCCGTGCCGTGGTCCGTGCCATTGGTACCGTTGATGCGGGCCGTACGGCCGAACTCGGTCACGACGACGACCGCCGTTTGCGCCCAGATCGGCTGCGCCGACTTCGCGAACGCCGCGAACGATGCGTCCAGTTCCTTGAGCTTGCGCGAGAGGATTGCGGCCTGGTTGGCGTGGGTATCCCAGCCGTAATCCTCGACGAAGGCGATGCGTGGGCTGTCGGTCCGGCTCATCAACGTGCCGGCGTCACCCATGAGTTGCGGCAACCGTCCGCCGCTGCCCATCGCCTTCATCCGCCCAGCCTCCATGACCGCCGGCGCGGCCACCGCCGCGCCGGCGCCCGTTCCTTGGGCGAGGATTGCATCGGCGAAGACCGACGCGAGCACTGGATCCTCGGCATACAGGGGCTCGAGGCGTTGCAGCAGGATTGGGTTGACGCGCTCCGGAAGCGGTGGCGACCAGGTCGTGACGCGACCGCCTCCACGCATCATCAGCGGCATGACGGTGGTCACGGCGAGTCCTTCGACCCCCGGCATGGTCGCAACGGCGCGGTTGAGCCAGCCGGTCGGCGCGCCATCCGGGGTGGCGGTGCCGTTTTCGACGCAGTCCTGGGCCTCGAAATGCGAGCGTCCCCAGTACGGCGGCGCCGCGGCCGCGATGGGCAACAGCTGCCCGCGCTGGTAAAGCTGGTGGGCGAACCGCAACTGCGGATGGAGGGCAAACGTGCCGTCCAGACGCAGGGCGGCCGGGTCTTCGGCGGTCGGGCCAGCGGGCGACAACGCCAGCGGCCCGCGCAGCTGCGCATAGCCCGGATCGCCGTAGGGCGGCAGCGCGTGGATGCCATCCAGCCCGCCACGCAGCATCAGGACCAGCAGGCGGGTCGTGCCACCGGTGGCCGCACGGGTCACGCCGGGCCAGAACGTCAGCGTGGCCGCGGCCGTCGCGGACCATCCCATCAGGCGCAGGAACTCGCGGCGCGTCGTCATCTCAGACCCTCCATTGGAATTCGGGACTGGCGAACAGCAGGGCCATCGCCTGTTCGGGCGCCTCGGCACGCGCCAGCGCGGTCAGCGTGTCGGGTTTCAACACCGGGCCGATGACCTCGCGCGCAAGGGCACGCGGCTCGAGGCCCGTGCGTGGCACGCGTTCGGCAAGGGCCTCGCCCACCTGCACGCGCTTCCACAGCGCATCCGGGGCCACCCAGTCGGCTGCGACATCGGTGAAGCCCGCGGGCGAACGCGGCATGAAGGTGGGCTGGCCGAGGCGCATCAGCAGCCCCTCCCACGGTTGCGGCCGGCGGCCTGGATCGATGGCGCCGGCGCGCAGGCTCGCGTAAAGCAGATCCTGCGGCGTGCGGATCTTGCGCGCCTGCGGCATCCAGGTCGCCGGATGCCGAAGCAGCGCGGCGTACATCGCCGGCAGCAGGCCGCCGCTACCGAGATAGGCGGCCGCCATGGCATCGACCAGGTCAG
>JAJXTQ010000257.1 GCA_021783685.1 Pseudomonadota bacterium
GGCGATGGCTGCCTGATGGAAGGTATCTCGCACGAGGTGTGCTCGCTGGCCGGCACCTGGCAACTCGGCAAGCTGGTCGTGTTCTACGACGACAACGGCATCTCCATCGACGGCCCGGTCCAGGGCTGGTTCACCGACGATACGCCGGCGCGCTTCGAGGCCTACGGCTGGCAGGTGATCCGCAACGTCGATGGCCACGACGCCGAGGCGGTGCGCGAAGCGATCCTTGCGGCGCGCGGCGAGACCGGCCGGCCGAGCCTGATCTGCTGCAAGACCGTGATCGGCTTCGGCGCGCCCAACAAGCAGGGCTCGGAGTCGACCCACGGCGCGCCGCTGGGCGCCGAGGAAATCGCCGCCGCGCGGGAGCGACTCGGCTGGCCCTATCCGCCGTTCGAGATCCCCGAGGACGTTGCGGCGGCCTGGGACGCCCGGGCGCGGGGCGAGAAGCTGTCGGCGCGCTGGCAGGCGCTGTTTGCCCGCTATCGCGAGGCCTATCCGGACCTCGCCGCAGAATTCACGCGCCGCATGGCGGGAGATCTGCCGCCCAACTGGGCGGAAACGTGCGCGGGCTGGCTGGCGGAGGTGGCCGATCAGGCGGCGAGTCTGGCGACCCGCCAGGCATCCCAGAAGGCGTTGGAGCGCCTGGGCCCGGTTTTGCCGGAGCTGGTCGGGGGTTCTGCGGACCTCACCCATTCGAATCTCACGCACTGGTCGGGCTCGGTGACGTTCTCCGGCGAGCGACCGGCGGCCAACGGCATCGCCTACGGGGTGCGCGAGTTCGGCATGGCGGCGATCAACAACGGCCTTGCGCTGCATGGCGGTTTCCTTCCCTACGGCGCGACCTTCCTCGTGTTTTCCGATTACGCCCGCAACGCAATCCGCATGGCGGCGCTGATGCGTCAGCGCAACCTCTTCGTGCTGACCCATGATTCGATCGGCCTGGGCGAGGACGGCCCGACCCATCAGCCCATCGAGCATCTGGCCAGCCTGCGCCTGATTCCGAACCTGCACGTCTGGCGGCCCTGCGACGCCGTCGAGTCGCAGGTGGCCTGGCAGGAGGCGGTCGCCTATCGTGAGGGGCCCTCCGCGCTGGTGTTTTCACGCCAGAGCTGCCCGCACCAGGCGCGCAGCGGCGGGCAGCTTGCCGAGGTCCGTCGCGGGGGTTATATCCTGCGGGACACCCCGGGCACGCCCGATGTGCTGATTCTGGCGAGCGGTTCCGAGGTGGCGCTTGCCATGGCGGCGGCCGAGCAGCTGACCGCTGCGGGCACCGCGGCGCGCGTCGTCTCGATGCCGTGCGCCGAGGTTTTCGCCGCTCAGGACGCCGCATACCGCGAGCGTGTGTTGCCCGCGGCCGTGACGCGCCGCGTGGCGGTGGAGGCGGCCCATCCCCTGTACTGGCGGGCTTTCGTCGGTCTGCAGGGGCGGGTGATCGGCATCGACCGCTTCGGTGAATCGGCGCCCGCCCCGGCGCTGATGACTTATTTCGGGTTTACGGTGGACAACGTGGTCGCCACCGTCCGGGACCTACTCTGACCGGCGGCAGGCCGGCTTAACCAGCAGGAGTGATGCGCATGGCAATCAAGGTGGCAATCAATGGATATGGCCGCATCGGCCGCAACGTCTTGCGGGCGCTGTACGAATCCGGCCGGACGGGGGAAATCCAGATCGTCGCGATCAACGATCTCGGCGATGCCAAGACCAACGCGCACCTGACGCGCCACGACACGACCCACGGCAGGTTTCCCGGCACCGTGGCCGTGGAAGGCGACTACATGATCGTCAACGGCGACAAGATCCGCGTGCTGGCCAACCGCAACCCGGCCGAGCTGCCCTGGGGCGAGCTGGGTGTGGACGTGGTGATGGAATGCACCGGCTTTTTCACCAGCAAGGAAAAGGCCTCGGCGCATCTGAAGGGCGGCGCCAAAAAAGTCATCATTTCCGCTCCGGGCGGCAAGGACGTCGACGCGACCATCGTCTATGGCGTCAACCACGGTGTGCTGAAAGCAAGCGACACCGTGATCAGCAACGCCAGCTGCACCACCAACTGCCTGGCCCCGCTGGTCAAGCCGCTGCACGAGAAGCTGGGTCTGGTCGAAGGCCTGATGAACACCATCCACGCCTACACCAACGATCAGGTGCTGACCGACGTCTATCACGAAGACCTGCGCCGGGCGCGCAGTGCCACGCATTCCATGATCCCGACCAAGACCGGCGCCGCCGCGGCGGTGGGCCTCGTGCTGCCGGAGCTCAACGGCAAGCTGGACGGCTTTGCCATCCGTGTGCCGACCATCAACGTGTCGCTGGTCGACCTGACCTTCACGGCCGGGCGCGCCACCACGGTGGAGGAGGTCAACCAGATCCTCAAGGACGCCGCGGCCGGTGAGCTCAAGGGCATCCTGAACGTGAACGAGGAGCCTTTGGTGTCCGTGGATTTCAACCACAACCCCGCGTCCTCGACCGCCGACCTGACCCTGACCAAGGTCATCGACGGCCGGCTGGTGAAGGTCTGCTCGTGGTACGACAACGAGTGGGGCTTCTCCAACCGCATGCTGGACACCGCGCTGGCGCTGACGAAGGCGCAGTGACGGCGGGCCGTCCGGGCGGGGCGATCCGCCCGGCGGCCGTTTCGGGATCCGTATGGCGGAGGTGGTGATGGACGTCCTCAAGATGACCGAACTGGATCTGCGCGGCAAACGCGTGCTGATCCGCGAAGACCTCAACGTACCCATCAAGGACGGGCGGATTACGAGTGACGCCCGCCTCGAGGCCAGCCTGCCGACCTTGCGTGCGGCGCTCGATGCCGGCGCGGCGGTGATGGCGATGTCCCATCTGGGGCGACCGAAGGAAGGCGCGTTCGATGCGGCCCTCTCGCTGGCGCCCGTGGCCGCCGCACTGGGACAGGCGCTGGGGTGCGAGGTGCCGCTGGTGCGCGACTGGCTGGACGGCGTCACCGTGGCACCGGGGCAACTGGTGTTGCTCGAAAACGTGCGCTTCAACGTGGGCGAAAAAACGGATGACGCGGCGCTGGCGCAGCGCATGGCGGCCTTGTGCGACGTCTATGTGATGGATGCCTTCGGCACGGCGCACCGGGCCGAAGCCTCGACCCACGGGGTCGCCCGGTTTGCGAAGATCGCCTGCGCCGGACCGTTATTGGTGGGCGAGCTCGACGCCCTGGAGCGCGCGCTGGCCCATCCCGCCCGGCCGCTGGTGGCCATCGTGGCGGGCTCCAAGGTATCCACCAAGCTCACCATCCTGGAGTCGCTGATCGACAAGGTCGACCGCCTGATTCCCGGCGGCGGCATCGCCAACACCTTCCTCGCCGCGGCGGGCCAGCCCATCGGCAAGTCCCTGCACGAGCCCGAGCTGGTCGATGAGGCGCGCCGCCTGATGGCGGCGGCGCAGGCCAAGGGCGTGGAGATTCCCTTGCCGGTGGACGTGGTGGTGGCCAGCGAGTTCTCCGAGCAGGCCAAGGGGACGGTGAAGGCCACCCACGCCGTTGCGGCCGATGACCTGATCCTCGACATCGGGCCGGAAACCGCGCGTCAATACGCGGCGCTGGCCGCTGCGGCAGGGACCATCGTCTGGAACGGCCCGGTGGGGGTATTCGAATTTCCGGCCTTCCGCGAGGGCACGCGCGTGCTGGCCGAGGCCATTGCGCAAAGCGCCGCGTTTTCCATCGCCGGCGGCGGCGACACCCTGGCGGCGATCGACCTGTTTGGTTTGTCGGATCGCATCTCC
>JAJXTQ010000258.1 GCA_021783685.1 Pseudomonadota bacterium
TCGAACTGGCCACGCTGGAATGGGTCTCGTGGTTCAACCACCACCGCCTGCTCGAACCCATTGGCTACATCCCACCGGCCGAGGCCGAGGCTAACTATTGGCGCCAGCAGGCACAGGCCACAGCAAGGCCAACAAGCCACTTTTGTTGACTGTGATCCGGGCTGGCGGCAAACGCTTGCTGGGAAAGCCCGCCTCGCGATGGACCTCGTCCAACAAGATCAAACCGGGTGATGACGGCGGCTGTTGGCAAACTTGCATCGCCACGGACGGGTGCGAAGCTGATTGCATCATCTTCTCCTTCGCAAGGTCTTCCCCATGTTGCGCAGCCTCTCCTCCCTCCTCCCCCGAGTCTTGGTCCCTCTGCTCGCCCGACGTCACCTGCCCTGCCCGGCGCCCTCGACTCCGTTACCGCCGCAGGCCGCATCGTCCCCACTCAGCTTTTCTGCCTGGCGCATCCGTCTCAGCAACTCCGCTGTGCCCCAGCTGCGCCAGGCCGCAGGCCTCGGCCGTGGCGATCTGGTCGAACTGCTGGTCAATGGACATTTCCGATCGCTGCGTGAACGCGCCATCGGCGACTCCGGCGCCTGGGCGCATACCCCTGCTGCCCGTGCCCTGCTGTGTTCCGTGGCGCGGGATCTGCACCTGCTGGTCTTCGACCCCGAGCGTGAGGTGTTCCTGATGGTCTACGCCAAGGTCGATCCGCAGGCCGCGCGCCTCACGATCACCGGGGTGGTTCCCGCCCGGCAGTACGAACAGGCGCAGTGGCATCTCCTGCCCGTCGCGCTGTACCGCGAGCTGTGCGCGCAGTCGATTGCGTCTTCCGAACGGTGTGAGCGTATTCTGGCCGCCGAATTGGGCGAGCGCGATCCCAACCTGCAGCCCATCGTCTTCGCCCTGGAGAACAGCAAACGCGCGGTCTGGGTCGAGATCAAACTGCGCGACGGCCGGGAGAAGCGCGTTGGCGTCCTGCCCTTCGCGCTCAAGCAGCATCGCGCCGAGGATCTGCCCCGTCTGACGGCCTTTTGGGACTGGGTGCAGTCCCGGCGCGAGGGCAAGACGCTGATCGACCCTGCGGATGTGGCCAGCATCCGGCTGGTGGGCAATCGAGACCCTTTCGATACCCTGGTCACACTCGCCTGACCGGGCGGGACACTGCATTCCACCTTGGCCCGCAACGCACCCATCCCCTGACCTTGCCCCATCCCCTGCCCATGCCCCACGA
This sequence comes from Pseudomonadota bacterium, assembly GCA_021783685.1. Next base: position 1,223 of record JAJXTQ010000258.1, read on the forward strand.
TCTCGCTCGCCTTTGCGCCTCCATCCCCTCCTCTCTTCACCATGACAGCTGGCTCGCAGCGCTGAGCGACCGGGTGCGCGCGGAAGTGCTGACCCGCCACCGCGTGGTGGTCACCGAGCCGCTGCGCCTGCGGGTGGATCTGGCGCGCTGGCAGGATTGGTTCTCAGGGCGGCCGGACTGGTCGCTCTATGTCGGCACGGATCATCTGATGCGCACGGTGGCGCTGGCCTATGACGGCGGCGCGGGAACCTGCGTGCGCCTGAAGTTGGATCTGAACGCCCGGCGACCCGGGTACGACCGCCTGCGCGAGGTGCTGCGCCTGGGTGAGGACGCCTATTCGCCGGCGTCACGGGAGGGTGGGACGATCTTTCCGGCGGAGATTTCGGTGCTGGGGGCACCGCAGGCGGTCGGTGAGGTGTCAGCGCAGCTGCGTGCTGAGTTCGCCCCGGCGGGCTCGACGGTGCACTGGCTATACGGCGAGCACGGCCAGATCCTCACCCTGCCGCTGCGCGAGGATCTGCGGCCGCTGCCGCAGATGTTTCCTTTCCTGCAACAGCCGCTGGCGATGTACTACGACGCCTATGCGCGCTCGAATGCCGCCATCCTGCTGCTGATCGGCCCGCCGGGCACGGGCAAAACCTCGTTCATCCGCGGTTTTCTGCAGCATGCCGGGCATGATGCGATGGTCAGCTACGACCCCAAGCTGCTCGACAGTGATGCGCTTCTGGCGGAGTTCCTCAGCAGCGCGGCCGATGTGTTCGTGCTGGAGGATGCCGATGCGCTGCTGACCTCGCGCCAAAGCGGCAACACGCTGATGCATCGCTTGCTCTCGGTCAGCGATGGTTTGGTCACCCTGACGGGCAAGAAGCTGATTTTCTCGACCAATCTGGAGGATCCGGCGGATGTGGATCCGGCGCTGTTGCGCCCGGGGCGGTGCTTTGACGTGCTGCGCTTTGGGCTGCTCGATGCCGCGCAAGCCGGGGCGCTGGCGCAGGCGGCCGGGCTCAAGGCGCCGTTGGAGGCAAGCCGTCGGTATAGCGCCGCCGAGGTGTTCCATGCGAGCGGCGCGGGCAGCGGTGCGGCGCGTCCGTTGCGCCGTCCCGCGGGGTTTGTGTGAGACGGCGTGCCTCGGGCTGGCACGCATCGCAGCTTGCAGCCGCAGGGGGTGGTGTAGGATAGAAATCGTTCTTCATGAGGAGTGTTCTCTATCGCATAGCTGCACTAGCCGCAAGTGCTGCGGCGCCTGACGTTGAAGCCACGCACACCCTTGGTGCGTCTGGCGTTTTCTTGTCAGGAGTGTTTCATGCGCGAAGAACGTCTCTATCCCCTGCTCGTCCAGCTGCTCGCCCAAGGGGCAAAGCTGGAGGAAGCCACCGGCGCCGGTCGGCGCTTTACCCTCATCGTCGAACGCGAACGCCAGCCCGTGAGCGCGGCCCTGGCGCTCAAACTTTTACGCGAGGGGCGCATCCGGGCGCTGTGCCGCGTCAGCGGCCGGACGCTGTGGGTCGCGGCCTGATCCGGGCCCCGACCTTTCCCCCGGGACCTGCCTTTTTCCCCAGGCCGGGCGGTCGCCCCTGGCTTGCCCGCAATGGCCAGCGGAGCCGAAATCGCGCTGGCCATCCATCGGGGGGTTTTCAATGAAATCAAGTGGTTACGATTTTTTGACCCCCTCCGGTCCGGAGGATTGGGCCGGTCTGCGCGCAAGTCCGTGACTTGGGGGGAGCAAAATCCCGTGGCGCAGCACCCGTGCCAGTCCATCAAGCGATCAAGGGCTGGTGCGCGTGTGTGCCACGTTCGATCCTGATGGGCCCGTACGCGACAGCGTCGCCGTCGATTGTCACGGTATCGCTAGCATCTTTGGGCTGGGTCGATCCAGCGCAGCAGGCGGCGCTGGAGGACCTGTGCCGCCGCTTTGGCGGGCTGGCGATCACCACGATCTTCTCTGCAGATATCGCCGCGTGGGTCGCCGACGTTCCACGCATGACAGCGATTTCTCCGAAGGCCGATTTGCCCGCATGATTGGTCACGCGCGCCGGCTCCAGGGCCTGGACGACATGGTCATCTTCATCGAGTCCGAGCTCCGGTCTCTGCTAGGCGCCGGTTCGCCGGTAATACTGTCTACTCGGTCTGATCTTGCCGCCGAGCGTTGGCAGATATATGAAAGACGTGCCAAGCCTGAAAGTTGCGCAACCCGTCGATCCAGCGGTGGGGCCGTCGCCAAGGACCCACCTGATCGTAGCTGGTGTGGGCATCCGGCGCGACGCGGGCGGGTTGGTTGTATGCCTCAACGCTCTCCACCGGCGGCAGGCGGGGAGAGGTGGCACCGTCCTGCCTATTTTCTGGAAACACAGCAGGCCCGCGATCTGGTGCGACTGTTCCACGCAACCACTCCTTCAATAGACGGAATTCCGTCTATTGAAAAAATCAAATCTAAACAATGACTTGGAACGTATGTAGCCAAGGAACTCGTGTATGCCTGCGCGATGTGGGTCAGTCCGCGGTTCCATCTGGATGTGAT
>JAJXTQ010000259.1 GCA_021783685.1 Pseudomonadota bacterium
CGCCCATCTCGCGCGCATGCTCGGCGTAGTTGCGCCCCACGCAATAGATCTGCCGCACTGGAAACAACCCGCCCGAACGGACCGGGATCGTGACGGGCGGCGCAGGCGGCAGGACCAGCTTCATCGGCGTGCTCCCAAGTGCATGTGTTGGCGAATGCCCGGACCGACGCGCCCACGGCGGGGAAGGCGGAAATCGCCGGGCGTCCCACACGGAACGCGCCGCGGCGCGCAGCGGCTTGCGCATTCGGCAGGTGATGGCCTGCCAACATGGACCGGCGCCAGCTTTATGGCGGCGCGGCCTCGGAAGCCATCCTCACCCGCGACCCATGATAGGTCAGCCCGAACACCGTGTCCGTGACCCACCGCTTGAAGGCCTTCGGAGTGGATGCCGCGCTGCGTACCCCGCCGTCGATTGGAGACGGTCGATTTCCGCCTCCTCGTCCGGACGCTGAATCCTCGGCCGCTGCCTGCTTCTCGACGCAGTAACGGTCCATTTCGATGGCCTCCAGAATGCCCGTGGACAGGGCGTCCGGCACCGCCACCGGCAGCCTGGGCATCGGAAACGTCAGGCTGTCACTACCCGCCCAGAATGCTCGCGATGAATGGCTTGTCCAGCGCCGCGAGGCGTCTTCGATCAGTCCTGACGTGGCAGGAGACAGGGCGGGCGGGCGCATCGATGCGAGACGGGCGGCGCCCGGGGTTGCCGTCGGGCGCGGCGGCCGGCGGCTGCGCCTTCGACGCACCACAATCCGGCGGCAGGCGATCGCGGTACAACCTTCCGGCCCGCTTCCGTCCGACGGCCCCGGCCCCAAGATTCGATGACGTCCACGTCGACGGTACGACCGCGATCCCGTGTAGGGAGGGGCGAGGTCGCTTTGCCACTCCCGACCGATGGGCCGCGCTCGCCACAGCCGAGGCACCGCGGCTTACTGCGGCATGACCGGCCACGGCAGGCGCGCGGGCATCGGTGGGGCGGGCAGCTCCAGCCGCGCGGGATCGATGGACGCGCGGGACAGCCGCTCCAGCCGGACGTCCTTGCCGTAGCGCAGCAGCGCGAGGCCGCCCTGGCGTTCGAGTTCGGGCGGCAGGTCGAGCGGCCCGGCGCCCAGCAGGGGGCCATAGCGGCGCAGTTGCTGCACCAGCGCGACCTGCGCCCGCTGCAGTTCGGGATCGACCGCGAGCACGACGGTTTCGGCCACGGTCGTGCCGTCGGGCAACCGGCCGCTGGCGTTGTAAACGGTGCCGCCAATGCCGGCGACCTGTTCCTGGGCGCCGGTCGCGCCGAGCAGCCGGAAGGCCACCGGCCCGAGCGGCCCGGCCTCGGCGAGCAGCGACTGCAGCATGGGCCCCAGCGGACCCTGCTGGGCATCGTCCAGATCGACCACCTGCCAGATCCCGTTCAGTGAGCGCACCCAGTAAGCGCTGCCGTCGCGGAACAGCAGCACCTGGCCGTTCCAGCTCAGGCGCAGCGTGGCGTCGTCGCGATACTCCACGGTCAGCGGCGCGCCGTCCTCGAGCCGCCAGACCTCGGTGACATCGGCCGAGGCCGTCGCCGTGAACAGCGCTGTCAGCGCCAGCAGCGCCCCGCACCACAGGCGTCGCCCCGCCCTGCCGGCGGATGGGGTAGTCTTCAGCATCTTGTAAGGTCTCCGCACTTTCGCCGAACCATGAGCGTACCCGAATCGATCTGCCTGTTGCGCCTGTCCGCCCTGGGCGACGTGACGCATGTGCTGCCCATCGTCCACACCCTGCGCCGGCACTGGCCACAGACGCGGCTGACCTGGGTCATCGGCAAGCTCGAAGCGCGGCTGGTGGGCGATCTGCCGGATGTGGAATTCATCGTCTTCGACAAGGGCGCAGGCTGGCGCGGCTACCGCGATCTGCACCGCCGGCTGGCGGGACGGCGCTTCGATGTCGCCTTCCTCATGCAGGTCGCACTGCGCGCGAATCTCGCCAGCCTGGCCCTCCGCGCGCCGGTCCGCATCGGCTTCGACCGCGCCCGCGCCAAGGACGGCCATGGCATCTTCATCAACCGGCGCATCGCTCCCGGTCCGGGCGCACACGTGATCGAGGGTTTCTTCGGCTTTTTGCAGGCCGCAGGACTCGCGGCGCGCGAATGGTGCTGGGATCTGCCCATCCCGGAGGACGCGCGGGCGTGGGCCGCGGCGCAGTGCCCGCCGGATCGGCCGGTGCTGCTGCTCAGCCCCTGTTCCAGCCATCCGCGGCGCAACTGGCGCGCGCAATACTATGCCCGCGTGGCCGATCATGCGGCGCGGCGCCACGGCCTGCGTGTGGTGCTGTGCGGCGGGCCGTCGGCGGCCGAGCGCGCCATGGGGGATGCCATCCTCGCGGCCACCCCCGGCGAGCCGCCGCTCGATCTCATCGGCAAGGACACCCTCAAACGCTTCCTGGCGCTGCTGGAACGCGCCTGTGTCCTCATCAGCCCCGATTCGGGACCGGCCCACATGGCGACCTGCACCGGCACGCCGGTCATCGGCCTCTATGCGGCCAGCAACCCGGCCCGCAGCGGGCCTTTCAACAGCCGGCAGTGGTGCGTGAACCGCTACGACGCCGCGGCGCGGCATTTCCTCGGCAAGCCGGCGGCGGAACTCGCCTGGGGCCGCAAGCTGGAGTTTCCCGGCGTGATGGACCTCATCGAGCCCGAAGCCGTGATCGAGCGGCTCGATGCCCTCATGGCCTGGCGGGCGGCTCCAGACGTCCGGTAAACACCCCAACCCTTCCGCAGTGCGTCTGGACCTGCGTCCAGCATGCGGGCGAATCGCGCCTCGGATATTTATCAGCATCCGGTCATGGCGCCCCTCCAGGCGGCGCAAGAGGTGACGCAGGCGCACCCGGCCGTCCGGGGTGTGCAGGATCCAGTTCTGCAGCCGCCCTTCGGGGTCGTCGGAGACCACGATGTCCCGTCCGCGCTGGCATCGACGATCAGGCGGGTGAGCCCGCCGGCCGCGAAGTCTGCGATCGGGTAATAGCTGGAGAGGGTGGGCTTCGGGTCGGCATCGACCAGCAGCACGCGCTGGCCGATGTCCGCCAGCAGCGCGGCCAGATTGGCCGCCAGCGTGGTCTTGCCCACCCCGCCCTTGGTCGAAACGATCGTCAATGTCAGAGCCATCGGACTCATCCCTGTGTGTTGTTGATTGACACCATGGGCGAGGTTTGCGATCATCCGCGGCTGTTTCGACTTTTCTTTCTGCCAGATTCTCCTGATCGTTTCGGGCCGTTAGCTCAATGGTAGAGCAGCTGACTCTTAATCAGTAGGTTCGGGGTTCGAGTCCCTGACGGCCCACCATCTTTCCGCATCCGTCCAGTCTGCCGCACATGCTTTCCCGAATTCGGGGGCAATGCGCTGCGGGTATCGCCCGCCGGGAAAAGACGCGTTAGGCCCGACACTGCTTTGGCGCAATCGCCGCGCTTCAGTCGAGGCCGCGCGCCAGATCCCGGATCAGGTCGTCCACCGCTTCCAGGCCCACCGACAGGCGCAACAGGCCGTCGGTGATGCCCGCCGCCGCCCGGTCTTCTGCGCCGAGCCGGCCATGGGTGGTGGTGGCCGGATGGGTGATGGTGCTCTTGGTGTCGCCCAGATTGGCCGTGATGGAGATCAGCCGCGTCGCATCGATCAGCCGCCAGGCTGCGGCTTTGCCGCCCGCCAGTTCGAAGGACACCATCCCGCCGAAGGCCGACTGCTGGGCGGCGGCGAGCGCATGCTGCGGATGATC
>JAJXTQ010000260.1 GCA_021783685.1 Pseudomonadota bacterium
GGACACGAACAGGGCCGGTGCCCCATCCGGTCCGGGCGCCAACGTGAGCCCTTCGGCGTCGCGCCAGCGGCCCGTGAGCGGCCGGCCGGCGGCGTCGGTCAGGGGATGGCTGTCCAGCAGCCGCACGTTGGTCAGCCGATCGTTTTCGAACACCGGTTGCAGCCGGAACAGCCAGCCGAAATCGGACACCGCGTAGAGCAGGCCTTCGGACTCGGACCAGGCGAGATCCGACAGGCCACGCAGGGCGACGCCATCGGGCATCACGCGGGGCAACCCGAGCGCCCCGCCCAGCACCACGGACTGATACGGGCTGCCGGTGGGATGCAGCGGTGCCAGCGTCACCGGCTCCGGCTGTGGCGGTGCCGGCCCCCCCAGCCAGGCGCGGGCGGGCGATGCGACGGCCACGCCCGCCAGCAGCAGGCACGCCGTCGCTGCAACGCCCCGCCGACGGACGAAGGAGGTGATCATGCCGGCCCCGGATCAGCCCGCGGGCGCGCTTCTGAAGCGGGCCAGTTCGGGGTCGTCGATGGTCTGCGGTGGCAGACCGATGACCTGGGTCAGGGTGTCGAGATCGGTCATGCCGCGCTGCAGGCGCACCTTGCCGTCCGCATCGCGATAGAGCACGGCCGGGGTGCCGGCGACGCCGAGGCGATCCATCATCTGGCGGTGGCGGGTCAGCGTCTTGCGCGTGTCCTCCTGAATCTTGTCCGCCACCGCGACCCCGCCGCTGCGGAACCGGGCCTCGTTGTCCGCCAGCGCCTGGGCCGGGTCCTTGGCCTGCAGGATGGTGGCGGCCTTGCCGGTGCTGGACGCCTTGATGACGTCCACCAGCAGGTGGCGCACCTGCAGACCGGCCTCGTGATAGTGGCGCGTGACACGCCAGAGCAGGTGGCAATAGCCGCAGTTGGGGTCGGTGAAGCTGTAGACGATGCGCGTCGGTTTCGCGGCGCCCTCGGCGACCCAGCGCGCCGATTCGAGTTCGTTCCAGAGCGTTTGCAGCTCCGGGCCGAGCACGTGATCCTCGACATGGGCCTGCGTGAGATCCCGCCCGGCGGTGTCCAGGATGTTGCCGATGAACAGGTAGCGGCCGTCCTGCGACACATAGACCACGTCGGACCGCCGACTCTCCCGCGCGCGCAGGACGTAGCCGGTCATCTGGGCCGGCGCCTCGAAGCGGCCCTCCACCTGCAGGCCCATGCCCATGAGCCGCGCCAGCGCCGGCGGGATGTTTTCAGCGGCCGGCGCCGGACCAGCGGCCAGGAGCCAGAACGCCACGAATGCAGCCGCCCGGCCCCCGATGACGCGCAGCATCGCGCGGGCGCTTGCCGCCGGCTTCGGCCTTCCGCGAGAATGGGCCTCTGCCGGCCGCGCGTTCCGGCGGTTGGAGCGATCAGGCGAAGTATGCACCGTCGAGTTTCCCTTCATCTGGCAAGCCTGCGCCGGCTTCATGGCGTCGGCCTGGGTTTGAAAATTGGCCTGCTGGCGTCATGGCTGGCACTTGCCGGCTGCTCCGGAGACACGGAATCCGATGCCTTGCCCGCCATTCCTGCCGACCGGGGCCCCGAGCGCTGGGATCTCGCCGCCATTTATGCAGATGAGGCTGCCGCACAGGCCGACGTCGAACGACTGGCCAAGGACCAAGCAACCTTCCTGGAGCAGTGTCCTGGGCAACTGAAGCAGGCGCGCACGCTGGCCGACTGTCTGGACCGCTATTCCGGCCTGATGGAGCGGGCGTCCCGCCTGACCGGCCATGCCCAGCTGCGCTATGACGAGGATACCACCAACGCCGTTGCGCTCGCCCGCAAGCAGCAAACCGAAGCGTTGCAGGCGGAACTCGCCGAAGCGGCGAGCTTCCTCGAGCCGGAACTCGTGGCCCTCGGCCCCGAGCGCATCGAAAAGCTCATGCGGCGCCACGCGGCGCTCAAGGGCGAATACGGACATCTGCTGAAGGAAACCATCCGGCGCGCCCCGCACACCCTCTCGGCGCCGGAGGAGCGGCTTCTGGCCATGGCCGGGCCGGTGGGCGAAACACCGGCCAGTGTGCATACCACGCTGACCAACGCCGAGATGCCCTGGCCCACCGTGACGCTGCACGACGGACAGACCTTGCGGCTGGACCAGGCCGGATACCAGCAGGGCCGGCAGCTGGCCGATCGCGCCGACAGGCAGGTTGTGTTCGAGGCTTTCTGGAAGACGTTTTCAGGCTACGAGCAGACCCTCGGCGTCGCGCTCTACGGTCAACTGCAACGCGACCGTTTCCTGGCGCGGGCGCGTCGCTACGAGACCACGCTGGCGGCGAGTCTCGATCACGACGGCATCCCACCGGCGGTCTACGACACCCTGATCCGCGAGGCCGAACGCGGACTGCCCACGCTGCAGCGCTATTTGCGCCTGCGCGCCCGGCTGCTGGGGCTGGAGCGGCTGTCGGCCCATGATCTCTATGCGCCCGTGGCGCCCGCCGATCCCCGCTTTACGCTGGGCGAGGCGGAACAGGCGGTGCTGGATGCGGTGGCGCCCCTCGGCGCGGACTATCAGCGCGCGATGGCCGCGGGTTTCGACGCCGGCTGGATGGACTCGGAGCCGCGCCCGGGCAAGCGCTCCGGCGCCTACATGATGGGCTCGATCAAGGCGGTCCACCCCTTCGTGCTGATGCAGTTCCAGGGCGATTTCGATGCGGTGTCGACGCTGGCCCATGAGTGGGGCCATGCCATGCATTCGCATCTGGCCAACCGGCAACAGAATTTCCTCAACGCGCAGTACCCCATCTTTCTGGCGGAAGTCGCCTCGACGGTGAACGAGCGGCTGTTGATGGAAGATCGGCTGGCCAGGGCCCAGAGCGACGACGAGCGATTGTTCTACCTCAACGAGGCGCTCGAAAGCCTGCGCGCCACTTTTTTCAGACAGGCCATGTTCGCCGCCTTCGAGCGCGACATCCATGCCCGCCTCGCCGCCGGCGAACCCCTGACCGGCGCCGATCTGAGCCAGCGCTATCTGGAACTGGTCCGCCGCTACCTCGGACAGGAGGCCGGCGTGGTGGACATCGCGGACCGCTACGGCATCGAATGGGCGTACATTCCCCATTTTTATTACAATTTTTACGTTTACCAATACGCCACCTCGATCGCCGCGGCCAGCTTGGTGGTCGACGGTATCCGGGGCGACGCGGACCAGCGCAAGCGCTACCTGGCCTTGCTGGCGGCTGGCGGCTCGGGGAATCCCTATGAGCTGCTGCGGCAGAGCGGAGTGGATTTGGCGAGCCCCGCCCCCTACCGCTCGCTGATCCGGCGCATGGACCTGCTGCTGGATGAAATGGACAAGATCGTGGCGCGCCGCGGCTCGTGACGGGAGGCAAGGATCGGGTGAAGGTCGAGTTCTATTTCGATGTTGCCTGCGCGCAGGCCTATCTCGCAGCAGCCCGGCTGGAAGCGCTGGAACAGCAGTACGGCTGGGAAGTGGACTACCGGCCCGTTTCCCTCCAGGGCCTCTATCGCATCTGGACCGGCCAGGATGACGCGCCGCAAACGCGCTACAGCGCCGCCAGGCGGCGCATGGAGCAGCGCGATCTGATGCGGCAGGCCGAGACGCTCGAACTGTACCTGAACGAGGACGCGGTCGAGACGCCGCCGGACAGTCTCGATGCCATGCGCCTGATCATCGGCGCCCCGGCCGAACGGCGCGCGGCATTGATGCGCAATCTGTTCCAGGTGGTCTGGGTCGATGGCGAAGACATCGGC
>JAJXTQ010000261.1 GCA_021783685.1 Pseudomonadota bacterium
CTGCTCGGCCTCGAGCGCCTCGATCCCGCCGTCGGCCTTCTTCACCTGCACCGCGCTCAGGCGCGTCCCGTCTGTCAACAGGGCGTGCGGCAGGGCCTCGAAGCAGCGCAACCGCCCCGTCGCCTCGAGCGCGCGCATCTTGGCCACCGAAGCCGGGGCGGCGCGGAACTCGGCGCGCCGGTGCACCAGCGTCAGGCTGCGCGTGCGGGACACCAGCTCGAGCGTCCAGTCGAGCGCCGAGTCGCCGCCGCCGAAGATGACCACGTGCTTGCCCTCGTGCGCGGCTGCCTCCTTGACCCGGTACTGGATCGCTCCGCCCTCGAACGCCTCGGCCCCGGGAATCCCGAGCCGGCGCGGCTGGAACGAGCCGACGCCGGCGGCGATTACCACGGTGCCGGTGTTGAAGTGCGTGCCGACGGCCGTGCGCACGTCGAACCGGCCGTCCTCGCGGCGCGCCAGTTCAGTGACTTCCTGGCCCAGATGAAACTGCGGATTGAACGGCCGGATCTGCTCCAGCAACCGGTCGATGAGCTCCTGCGCACCGCACACCGGCAGGGCGGGAATGTCGTAGATCGGCTTTTCCGGGTACAGCTCTGTGCATTGGCCGCCAGGATGGGCCAGCGAGTCGACCAGATGCGCCCGGATCCCGAGCAATCCCAGCTCGAAGACCTGGAACAGCCCGCAGGGCCCGGCCCCGACGATCAACACTTCGGCTTCGATTGGACCGCCCGTCTGCGGCGCTGCGCTGTGCGTGCTCATCTGGCTCACTTCGCCCCCACGGGGTACAAAGCCGCCATTTTACCGGGCTTTGGCCCGGGGTGCGCTACGCGCGGCCCGCGTTCGAGTCCGTGGGCGTGTGGAAATACTCGCTTTCGGCCGCCAACTGCTCGATCAGACGCTTCAGTTCCGCCATGCGTCCCTCGGCCGTGCTGATCGGCATGCAGTCCTGGCAGCGCGGATCGCCGCAGGGCTGACGGGAATAGAGCCAATACTGCAGCGCGCCGGCGAGCAGCCCGTCGGCGATATCCCACAGATCAGCGTCACGGTCCTTGTCCGCGATCTTGTTGCCCAGATCGACGGCCTTGGTAAATGCAGAATCGAACGTATCGGCGATTTCGGTCATGGGCCTTGCTCTCCCACCTACCAGTAGTATACGGCAATCGGCCAGCGGCCATGGCAGAGCCGCCCCCGGCAAGGGCGATCCGCTCCAGGTCAAGGTCTGGTGGTGGTACGCACGAATGCGTCGCGGGCGCGCACGCCGATGTCCGGTTGATCGGTGAAGAACCCATTGATGCCGGCGGCGAGAAATCGGCCGATTTCCTGCTCCAGATCCCCAAGTGCGCCCGCCGGTCCGACCCGGCGCGTCTCGACCGGAAGAAAAGCGTTTTCGGCGCGGAACGTCCAGGGAAAAACCGCCAGCCCTTCGCGATGACTGTCTGCAACGAGGCGCGTGGGGCTCGCGAGCCGCCCCGCCCCGTCGCGCGGGATCACCAGCGATTTTTCCGGCCCGATGGCTACGGCGTAGTCCGCCACCTCGGCGAGCCCCGCCGACGTGCTGAGTCCGGCGAACGTCTGGGGCCGGCCCGCGGCGCGTGCGTCGTACGGAGCTCCCTCGGCCTCGATCAACTGCACCAGGCGCAGCGGGGCGAGCGCGCGCAGGTTGCGCAGAATCCCCGGCTCGAATGACTCGACGAACAGCGGCGCCGCGGCGGTGGCGAGGCTGTACGCCTCGAGCACACCGAGGAGCACCTCGGCCATGGGCAGGCCGCAGGCCTCGAAATGCGTCGGATGCTTCAACTCCAGGTACAGGCCGATCGGCGCGGGCGCCGGCCGGTCCAGTGCCGCCGCGCGGGCACGCCGCTCGGCGCCGGCCCGCTCGCGCAGCTGCAGGAGTTCTTCGAGCGTGAGGATCTGGAACTGCCCGTCGTAGCGCGTGTTGTCGGGCCGCAGCTCGGCAATGCGCTCGCGGCAGCGCAGCGCCTTCAGCTCCTCGAGCGTGAAATCCTCGCTGAACCAGCCCGTCACCGGTTCGCCGTCGATGAGCTTGGTGACCCGCCGGGACGCGAACCGCTCGAGACGCGCCACGTCGGTGGTCCCGGCGAGTTCGTTCTCGTGGCGCACCACGAGCACCCCGTCGCGGGTCATGACCAGGTCCGGCTCCAGGGCATCGGCCCCCTGCAGTAATGCCAGTTCGTAGGCGCCGAGCGTGTGCTCGGGCCGATAACCGCTCGCGCCCCGATGGCCAATGACCACGGGCGCGGCCGCCGGCCAGTTGCTACACTCCGGAGGGTGCTGCTTACTGAACATGACATCTACCTGTTCCGCGAAGGGACCCACGGGCGGGCCTATGAGAAGCTGGGGGCCCACCTCCTGCCGGCAAGCCCCGACGTTCCCGCGGGCACCCACTTCGCGGTCTGGGCGCCCAATGCCGCCGCGGTGTCACTCATCGGCGATTTCAACGGCTGGGACAGCCAGGCCCATCCGCTCGCTCCCCGCGCCGACTCCTCGGGCATCTGGGAAGCCTTCGTGCCGGGGATCGGCCGCGGAACGCTGTACAAGTATCACATAATCTCCGAGCAGCAAGGCTACACCGTCGCGAAGAGCGATCCGTTCGCCTTTTACTGCGAGACCCCGCCGCGCACCGCCTCGGTGGTCTGGGATCTCGCCTACCGCTGGGGCGATGATGCATGGCGGGAGCGACGCGCCACCACCGATGCCCTCACGGCCCCGTGGTCGATCTACGAGCTGCACCTCGGCTCGTTCCGCCGTGTTCCCGGCGAGGACAACCGTCCGCTGACCTATCGGGAGCTGGCCGAAGCGGTCGCTGCACACGTCGCCGAGATGGGCTTCACCCATGTCGAGCTGCTGCCGGTGATGGAGCACCCCTTCTACGGCTCGTGGGGTTACCAGGTGACCGGGTATTTTGCCCCGACCTCACGCTATGGCACTCCCCAGGACTTCATGTATTTCGTCGATTACCTGCACCAGCGCGGCATCGGCGTGATTCTCGACTGGGTTCCTTCCCACTTTCCGGCCGACCAGCACGGACTGGCGTTCTTCGATGGCACGCACCTGTACGAGCACGCCGACCCGCGCCAAGGCCATCATCCGGACTGGAAGAGCTCGATCTTCAACTACGGCCGCTGCGAAGTGCGCAACTTCCTCCTCAGCAGCGCCCTGTTCTGGCTGCAGACCTATCACATCGATGCACTGCGTGTCGATGCGGTGGCCTCGATGCTCTACCTCGACTATGGGCGGCGCGATGGCGAATGGATTCCCAACCGCTACGGCGGCCACGAGAACCTCGAAGCGATCGAGTTCATCAAGCAGATGAACCTGGCGGTGTACCGTGATCACGCCGCGACCCAGACCATCGCCGAGGAGTCGACGGCCTGGCCCATGGTGTCGCGCCCGACCTATCTCGGCGGCCTCGGCTTCGGCATGAAGTGGAACATGGGCTGGATGCACGACACGCTGAAGTACTTCGCCACCGATCCGATCTACCGCAAGTACCACCACAGCCAGATCACCTTCAGCCTGTGGTATGCGTTCAACGAGAACTTCGTCCTGCCGCTCTCGCACGACGAAGTGGTGCACGGCAAAGGTTCTCTGATTGGCAAGATGGCCGGAGACGACTGGCAGCGGTTCGCCAACCTGCGCCTGTTGTACGGGTATCTGTGGACCCACCCGGGCAAGAAGCTGCTGTTCATGGGCGGGGAGTTCGCCCAATGG
>JAJXTQ010000262.1 GCA_021783685.1 Pseudomonadota bacterium
CTAAACTACACGGTTTATACGAAATCGTACAGCTCGGTAAGGCGTGAAGACGGCGTGATCTAACGTCCTTCTAACCAGCGCCGGTTATAAGAGTCGATGCTTCGCGATCGCCGCTCGGCACCGCGGGACCCTGAAACGACCGTCCGAGGACCCACCGATGCGCTCAATTCATCGCGCGTTTGTCCCATTGCTGCTGCTCATGGCGGCCATCTCGGCGCCAGCCCTCGCCTGTCAGCGCGTATCCGCCGTGCTGCGGCCAGGCGAAATGATCGATGGGGTGTTTGCGCATTGGGGCGTATCCCGGAGTGATGCCTTCGTCTGGGGGCAGAAGATTGCCCATCGCATGCCGCTGCGCTTCCTGCGCGCGGGCGACCGCGTCCAGGCGTGCCTGGTCCCCGCGCGCGGGGGACGGCATGTCGTCGGCGTACGCATCCTGCACAAGGATCCGCATCTGCGTAACCTCGTGCTGGGCTGGGGACTGCCCGGCGTCGCGCCAGGGCCGCGGCGTGCCCTGCCGCCGGACATGCGCAGCCAGGGCGGACAATTGACCGCCACGCTGACCACGCCGGTCGACAACGGGGTCACCGACGGCAGCGCGCCGATCCTGCCCAAGGGGACGCCCGAGGATGTCAGCTTCATGGTGGCCCATTCGCTGACGGCCGAGATGGAAGCCCATCACATCGACCCGACCATGGCGCGGGCAATCGAGGACTGGATTGCACGGGACAGCAACCTCCCGCAACCATTGCCTCCTGGAGCGCTCGTCGACGCCTTGTTCATGCGCCAACCGGATGGATCGGGGTCCAATCTGGTGCGCTTGACCGTCTACGCCACAGGGCGCGAACACACGTTGTATCGCTTCGTCGACGTCCACGGGCACACCGTGCTGGCCGATTCCGAGGGGCGAGGGCTGATGCCCATCCCCCTGCGGGCGCCGGTGCCTTCGGCGCGATTGACCTCGGGCTGGGGCTGGCGGATCAATCCCGTGCTGCACATCCCCGAATTCCACAAGGGCGTTGATCTGGCGGCGCCCTTGGGCACGCCGATCCACGCGGTGGCCACCGGGCGCGTGGATTTCATTGGCTGGCACGGTTACTACGGGCGCATGATCGAGCTCAGGAATGGCCCCGATCTCGTGACCCGTTATGGCCACATGCTGCGGTACGCCCATGGCCTGCACGATGGCGAAGAGGTTCATGCCGGACAGATCATCGGCTACGTGGGCAGTACCGGCCTGTCAACGGGACCGCACCTGTATTTTGAAATCTGGGAGCACGGGCGCCGGATCGACCCCCTTCGCATCGAGTCCCGGACGGCGGCGGTGACCCCGGAGGCCAATCCGGTGAAATTGCTGCCGGCGGTCGTCACTCCGGTCACCCTGGACGGGCGTGAACTCTCGCGGTTCCAGACGTTCCGTGACGAGCTGCAACGCGCGCTGGATGGCCGGCAGGGGACCACGGCCCCCGTGGCAACCGCTACCCTGAACCCACTGCCTTGAGCAACCCGAGGGCCGGGCGATTGCGTTGACCCTGGCTCGCGGCTCGAAAATCGGGTTGCTGGGATCCGGCGACGCGAAGTCGGCGGCGTGAGGTCCGCCGGGGGACGTGTGGTTGAGTCGAGCGACCGCGTTCGCCGCTTCGAGGGGCGACCGGAGGATCCGCCTGAACACGCCGAGCCCGATTGCCCGCCCGAACACGACGGTGGCATGCCCAATGCGATGGGCGAGCCCGGCGGCCGGCGAACGCTGCAACCGCGTCCCGCGCGAGCAGGCCACGCCGACGTGACGAATCACCGCAAAAGATCCCGTGTGGTTCCCTTGTCGATGGTGCAACACTGACGGCCAACGCTTGGACGGGAGAGGGCCGTGCGCGGCATTACGGTCATTGGCAGCAGCTTCGGTGCGGTCAGTGCCGTGCGGGAATTGCGACGACGCGATCCGGCGATTCCCATCTCCGTGGTCGCCCCACGCGCCGAACTCGTGTACCAGGCCAGCTTGATCTGGGTGCCAGTCGGGTTGCGCCGCGGCGACGACCTGCGCCTGCCGCTGGCCCCGTTCTACGACCGCCTCCGCGTGCGTTTCATCGCCGGTCGTGCACGGGGTCTCGACGCGGCGGGTCGGCGCATACACCTGGAAGATGGCACGTCGCTCGAAAATGACGGCCTGATCATTGCCACCGGCAGTCGCTTCATCAAGACCTTGCCGGGCATCGAGCACGCCATGACCCTTTGCGAAGGCGTCGAGGCCGCCACGGCCATCCAGAGGCGGCTGCAGGGACTGCAGGGGGGCACCATCGCCATTGGGTTTGCCGGGAACCCCGCCGAACCCACCGCAGTCCGTGGGGGGCCGATGTTCGAACTCCTGCTGGGGATCGAGACCTGGCTTCGGCGAACGCATCGGCGAGATCGCTTCCGGCTCGTGCTTTTCTCGCCATCCGCCCGACCGGGAGAACGGCTGGGCGCGCGCGCCGTCGAAGGGTTGCTCGCCCAGATGCGTCGGCGTAGCATCGAAGCGCACCTGGGGCACAAGTTATTGAAGTTCGAAGCGGATGCCGTCCATACGGAAGGCGGAGTGGTCCCGGCCGATGCCATCCTGTTCATGCCGGGATTGACGGGCCCTGCTTGGGTGCAGGGGAGCGGCTTGCCGCTTAGCCCGGGCGGATTCGTTCGTGCCGATGCCCATTTGCGCGCGCCCGGTCTGGAGCAGGTCTATGTCGTCGGGGACGCGGGCAGCTACCCGGGCCCCGACTGGATGCCCAAGCAGGCGCACATGGCGGACCGACAGGGCAAGGTCGCCGCTGTCAACCTGCTCGACGCCCTCCTGGGCCGGACGCCAACAAGGGTCGCCCGGCCGGAGCTGATGTGCATCATCGATTCGTTGGACAGCGGCACGCTTGTCTATCGCTCGGAACGTCATGGACTGGTCCTGCGATCAGCCATGCTCCACTGGGCGAAAGGCTGGTTCGAGCGTCGATATGCCGCCGCGTTACGTTGATGCCGGCCCGTGGCCCTCGATGCGCCTGAGAAACACGCGCATCTCCTTGGACGCTTGCGCATCCCCCTGCGCGTCGGCAACCGCGATGCCCCTTCGCCATGCCTCCGCGGCTGCGGCGCGATTCCCGGCCAAAAGGCGGGCCTTGCCAAGGAACTTCCAAGCAGCACTGTAGTGGGCGTCGAACCGCAATGCCGCCTCGAACTCGTCGGCTGCGGCGAGATGCTCTCCTGACGCGGCAAGCGCCTGTCCCAACAGCACCCTGAGCAGCGCACCGTCACGAGGACCGCCACATTGCGCGCGCAGCGCTGCAGTCCGCGCGTCGTGTTCAATGCGGGAGGGCATCGGCGGCTCCGGGCACGACGAGCGCAGGTCCACTGCCCGGGGGCGGCATTCGGCCCGCGCGCACGTCAGCGAGCACCTGCGCCGGCCAGATCACGACCCAGACCCCACGGAAGCGCTGCGCATACAGCGCATACTGCCGCGCTTCGGCGCCGAGCCGGTCTGGGTAGGCAAGAACCCAGCCCATGGGATGCGCGGCGATCCATGCGCGCAGCAGCGCGTCATTGTCCAATGGGGTAATGGGCTGGGTTAATCGGCCGAGGAAGTGAAACTGGCCTTCGTACATCCCAATGTTGGCAATGGGGGTGCCGCGTGCTTGTGCCTCGGCCAGCAGACGGCTGATGCGTCGGAGGTCATAGTCACGCCACAAGGTCAGCGTGAA
>JAJXTQ010000263.1 GCA_021783685.1 Pseudomonadota bacterium
CGATGTGCGTGCGCTCCTCCTCGCGCACCTTCTGCAGGTGGCTGGTCAGCGCCTGCAACTGGCGCCGGGAGTCGAGCAGTTCCTGCTGCGCCCGGCGATGGGCGACGCGCAGCTCGGCCTCGCGCAATTCGCGTTCGATCGCCGCGGCCAGCCGGGCGAGATTGCTCTTCATGACGAAATCGTGGGCGCCCGCCTTCATCATCTCGACCGCCGTCTCCTCGCCGATGAAGCCGGAGACGACGATGAAGGGAATGTCCAGGCCGGATTGCTGCAGCAGCGACAAGGCGGCGGCGGCGCTGAAGCGGGGCAGATTGAAGTCCGAGAGCACCAGGTCCCAGCGATGCTCGGCCAGGGCTTGACGCATGGCCGCCTCGGTATCGACGCGCCGGCTCTCGATGGTCATGCCGCGATCGTAGAGCTCGGCCAGGGTCAGCTCGGCATCGTCCTCGGAGTCCTCGACCAGCAGGATGCGCAGCGCGTCCATGGACGTCAGTGCGCCGCCGCGGGCAGCCAGGCCAGCAGCACCTGGCGCAGCGCCGCGCTGAAACTCTGGAAGTCGACCGGCTTGCGCAAGAAACCGTCGGCGCCGAGACGGTCGCTGTCCTGCCTGTCCCTCGCCTCGCTGCTGGTCGTCATCATGACCACGGGAAGGCGTCTGGTGCGTTCGTCGGCACGGATGCTGTCGAGCACCTCGTGTCCGCTCACCTTCGGCAGTTTGATGTCGAGCAGCACCAGGCGCGGCAGCGGCGAGTCTTTCCGGCCGGCGTAACGGCCGCTGCAAAACAGGTATTCCAGCGCTTCCGGCCCGTCGCGCACGACCACCAGTTCGGCGCCGATGGCGTTTTCCTCGAAGGCGAGGCGGGTGAGCTCCTCGTCGTCGGCATTGTCTTCCACCAACAGAACCGTTTCGATCGTCGTCATCATTCAGTCAAGATGCCCAAGACAAGATTGCTTCGCCTGCGGCCCGCACTGACGCTCCGCTTCCGTCAAGTCCGTACCCCCTGGCGCTGCGGCAGCGTGAAGTAGAAGCTGGCACCCTGGCCCGGTTCGCCCTTCGCCCAGATCAAGCCCTTGTGCCGTCGGATCACCCGCTGCACGGTGGCCAGACCGATGCCCGTGCCCTCGAATTCGCTCTCCTGGTGCAAGCGCTGAAACGCCTGGAACAGCTTGTCTGCATAGGCAGCGTCGAAGCCGGCGCCGTTGTCGCGGACGAAATATACCATTTCTCCATCATGGTCAATCTTGCCGACCTCGATATTCGGATCCTTGCTGCGGCGGGTGAATTTCCAGGCATTGCCGATCAGGTTGTCCAGCACCACCCGCAGCAGGCCGGGATCGCCGTAAGCGCTCAATCCTTCCTGGATCTGGCAGTCGATCTCGCGTTCGGGTTCGGCCCGGCGCAGATCCTCGATCACCGCCTGGGCGATGCCGCTCAGATCGACGTCCTGACGGCGCAATTCGCCGCGGCTGATCCTGGCCAGTTTCAGCAGATCGTCGATCAGTTCGCCCATGCGCTGGCTGGCGCGGCGCACCCGGTCGAGATAGCCTCGCCCCGCCTCGTCCAGTTGCCCGGCGTAACGCTGCTGCACGATCTGGCTGAAACCGTCGATGGCGCGCAAGGGCGCGCGCAGGTCGTGGGACACCGAATAGCTGAAGGATTCGAGCTCGCGATTGACCGCCTCCAGTTGCTGCGTGCGTTCCGCCACCCGCCACTCCAGTTCCTCGTTGAGCCGTCTCAGGTTCGCTTCCGCCATCCGCCGCATCTCGGCCTCGCGGAAGGCGTCGAGGGCGAAGGACAGATCCCAGGACAGCCCCTGCAGCAAGCTCAGCACCTCTGGGGAGAAGACCTGCGGCGACTCGGCGTAGAGGGTGAAGGCGCCGAAAATCTCTCCGCCCTGCGCCAGCGGAAACACCGCCGAGGAGCGGTAGCCCCTGGCCAGCGCCGCCTCACGCCAGTGCGCCATCATCGGGTCGGTGGCGATGTCGTTGCAGATCACCGGTCGTTGCTCTCGTATCGCGACGCTGGAAGGGCCGCTGCCCCGCACCGGGTCGGTGACGACGATGCCTAGCTGTTCGAGATAGCCCTCGTTCCGGCCCCAATGGGCGAAGGGCAAGAGCCGCTCCCCTTCCAGCCGGCCCGCCCAGGCCATCACGAAGGTGCCGTCATGGACCGCGATCCGGCAGATCTCGGCGAACAGCGCATCGATGTCGCGGATATGCGCAATCGCCTGGTTGGCCCGGCTCAACAGGGAGTAGAGCCGGGTCATCAATGCCAGTCGGCGGCCGGTTTCGATCCGCTCGGTGATGTCGAGCACCATCACGCCCACCGCCCTCACCTTGCCGCTGGTGCAGAAAATCGGAAAATGGGAGACCAGCCAGCAGCGGCGCTCGCCCGGATGGCGGGGAGACTCGCCGCACACCTCCAGGTCGCGGATCGTCTCGCCCGAGTCCAGCACCCGGCGGAACAGGGGTTCGAGCGCCGGTGCCAATTGCGGCAGCACCTGTTTGATCGTCCGCCCGATATGCGCCTCGGCCGGCAATCCGTTGATCGCCGCGATCGCCGGGTTGGCGGCGAGATAGCGCAGTTCGCTGTCTACGATCACTATGCCCAGCGGCGAGGAATCCATGAACTGCTGCAACAGATCCCGCTGCTCCTTCAAGGCGGATTCGGTCCGTCGAATTTCGAGTATGTCTGTTTCGATCTGCTTGACATGACTCTCGGTCGCTCCGGCCATGTCGTCGAAGGCCGCCGCCAGTTGGCCGATCTCGTCGCGCGAACGGTAGCCGGAACGCGCGCCGTAATCCCCCGCCGAGATTGCCCGGCTGGCGGCCGCGAGCTTGCGCAGGGGCAGCACGATGTGGGCGCGGATCGCCAGGAAGGAAGCGAGGATCAGGAGCAGATCGACGACGCCCAGCCAGTAGATCCCGACGATGGTGGAGCGATCTATCCTCCGGTAGTGCGCGGTCAGGTCGGCGACGAAGCGCTGGGTGGATGAGACCAGGCGCCGGTCGTCGGCGTCCAGGGTGAGCATGGCCGTGCGGATGTTCCCGCCCGTCTTCAGCCTGCCCTCCATCGACCCGACCTCATCGCGATAGGCGCGCCACTGATCGCGCAGGGACAGCCACTCCGGCTGCAGTTCGGCGGGCAGTTTCGGCAGCCTCTGGCCGGCGATCCTGCCGCCATTCTCCAGCGCATTCAGCGTCCGGTCGAAGCGTCCGAGCTGATAGTCGACTTCGGCGGTGCCGGTATCGATGCCGCTGTCCAGCTCCAGCAGCTCGATCTGGGCGCTCCTGCCCACCCGCCGCAGCGAGCTGCTGGCATCGACGATGGCCACCCGCTTGCTGAACTGATCGAGCGCCGCCCGCACGATCCACTGGTTCGCCAGGCCCAGCAGGATCAGGGCGGCGAACAGCAGGGCAAACTTCCTGCCGATGGTCGGTCTCAACATCTCCGCCTTAGCCTCGAACATGCTCCCATCCCGGCACGTTTTCTATGACGCGGCATGAAACCAGAGAATGCTTATATGCGCAAGAGCCTCGCCCGAACCGATTACCGCGGCCGAACAACGGGGACTTGAAACGATGCGACCCGCCCCTATCTCCGTCACCGCGGGTGCTCGATCGAGGCCCGTCAAACCATATCGCTTAATTTCGGAGGATATAACCATGCGTACATTCGACTTCAGCCCGCTCTAC
>JAJXTQ010000264.1:0-858 GCA_021783685.1 Pseudomonadota bacterium
AGAGGTAAGCAATTTGCCTTCGGCGACGAAAAGGCCCTGCTGCAGAGGGCGTCAGTCGAGTCGATGGGGGTGAAACTCGCCGACTTTTCGCGCTTCGCCTATCTCAAGCATTACGACAACATCGCCAAGGCGGTGTTGGCAGGGGACTTCGACGGCGGCATTCTGAAAGACTCCGTTGCCAACGATTTCAGGAACCAGGGCATCGTCGTGATCGGCAGCACGCCCCCCTTGCCGTCCTATATCTTTGCCGTGCATCCGGCCATGCCTGCGGCCGTGCGCAACAAGCTCCGCGATGCATTGCTGGCGCTGAAGAAAACCACCCCTGAGGGAAGCGCCACGCTGGAGGCGTTCGATCGTGCCTACGACGGCTTCGCTGCCGTCGACGACCAGGCTTACGATCCGGTGCGCAAGCTGATCCAGCCCTACCGGAAATAAGCGGGCCGGATTAGCGGAACAGGCGTCGGGCTGCTGTCAGGCTGCCCAGAATCAGTGCGCCTGCGACGATGCCTGCCAGCATGTTGATCAATGTCGGGACGGATGCGGCCAGCATGCCCCCGATGACCGGCAAGGCGTCCGCGGCATGGCTGACGGTGTGGACGGGGTCGTGCGCGCCCGGCATGCCGTGGACCAGGATGCCGCCGCCGACCAGGAACATCGCCGCCGTACCGACGACCGAGAGGGTTTTCATCAGATAAGGCGCGACGCGCAGGATGCCGCGTCCGAGGCCGCGCTGCAGGCGCGCGATGCCGCCGCCGGCTCGCCGGTTGAGGTAGAGACCGCCGTCGTCGAGCTTGACGATGCCCGCGACCAGGCCGTACACCCCGATCGTCATCAGGAGGGCGATGCCGGCCAGCACCG
>JAJXTQ010000264.1:868-3692 GCA_021783685.1 Pseudomonadota bacterium
GCATTCCGAGCGAGGCGGCGGCGACGGTTCCGAGCGTGATGACGATGATTTCGGCCGACAGGATGAAATCGGTGCGGATCGCGCCCTTGATCTTCTCCCGTTCCAGCGCCACCAGGTCGATCGTCGGGTCGACCAGTGCCTGGGCGAGTTCGGTGCGGTGGGCCGCGGCTTCCTCGCGGTGGAGGAATGCGTGCGTCAGCTTCTCGACGCCTTCGTAGCACAGGAAGGCGCCGCCCAGCATCAACAACGGCGTGATCGCCCACGGCGCCAGCGCGCTGATGGCGAGTGCGGCGGGAACGAGAATCAGCTTGTTCCTGAGCGAGCCCTTGAATACCGCCCACACCACCGGAAGCTCGCGCTCGGCCTTCACCCCGGCGACCTGCTGGGCATTGAGCGCCAGGTCGTCGCCGAGCACGCCCGTGGTCTTCTTGGCGGCGACCTTGGTCAGCACCGACACATCGTCAAGGATGGTGCTGATGTCGTCGATCAGGGCGAGCAGGCTGGCTCCGGCCATGGCGGTCTGCTCAGTCGCCCAGTTGAATGGTTCCGGCCTTCTCGGCCGCGGCGAAGTCGAGCATTTTCTGGATCGACAGCCGGGCGCGGGCGCGGATGGACTCCTCGATATGGATTTCGTTGCCGCCGTTTTCCAGCACGGCGGCGAGCTTCCGCAGACCATTCATCGCCATCCACGGGCAATGGGCGCAGGACTGGCAGGTCGCGCCCTCGCCAGCGGTCGGCGCTTCCAGCAGGATCTTGCCGGGGGCGGCGGCGTGCATCTTGTGGAAGATGCCGTTGTCGGTGGCGACGATGAATTCGGGATTGGGCAGCGTGCGCACCGCCTCGATCAGTTGCGTGGTCGAACCGACCACGTCGGCCAGCGCGATCACCGCTTCCGGCGACTCGGGGTGCACCAGCACCGCAGCGTTCGGATGTTCCAGACGCATTTTCTTCAGCGCCTCGGCCTTGAACGCCTCGTGCACGACACAGGAACCTTGCCACAGGATCATGTCGGCGCCGCTGATGCGCCGCACGTATTCGCCGAGGTGGCGGTCCGGCGCCCACAAGAGCTTGTGACCCTGCCGGTGCAGGTATTTGACGATCTTGGCGGCGATCCCCGAGGTGACCACCCAGTCGGCGCGCGCCTTCACCGCTGCGCTGGTGTTGGCGTAGACAACCGAGACCCGGTCGGGATGGGCGTTGCAGAAGGCGGCGAATTCGTTCGCGGGGCAGGCGAGGTCGAGCGAGCAGTCGGCCGCGAGGTCGGGCATGATGACGCGCTTCTCGGGGTTGAGGATCTTCGCGGTTTCGCCCATGAACTTGACCCCGGCGACGATCAGCGTCTTCGCCGGATGGGCGTGCCCGAAGCGCGCCATTTCCAGCGAGTCCGACACGCAGCCACCGGTTTCCTCGGCCAGGTCCTGCAGGTCGGCCGAGGTGTAGTAGTGCGCAACCAGCACCGCATCCTGTTCCTTCATCAAACGCTTGATGCGCGCCTTCAGTACGGCGCGCTCGTCGTCGGTGAGCACCTCTTCAATCATCGGCGGCGCTTGGATCACGGGTCTGACCGGAACGGAAAAGGCTGGATTCATCGGGACGGATCGAGGTTCGGCAAAACAAGGGTCTTCAAGTATAGCGCCGCGCGGCGGGCGTTTTCACATGGCGGTCATGCGGGCTTTTCCCCGGCTACCCTGGCGGGGACAAGTGCCGTATCCTTGCGGCCCTATGCAGCAGCTGCTCCTCGACATCCGCCCCCCCGCCCGGCCCGAACTCGCCCGCTTCGTGGCGGGGCGCAATGTCGAGCTGATGGCGCAACTGCAGGCCATGCTCGACGGCACGGCGATCGAGCGCATGGTCTACGTGTGGGGCGCGCCGGGCAGCGGCAAGAGCTATCTGCTGGCGGCCTGGGCGAACGCTTGCGAGGCGCGCGGCCTGACGGTCGATCTCACCGGCCAGCAGGCGGCACAGGCGATCGTCGCGGATCAGGTCGAAGCCTGGACCGAAGCACAGCAGCGCGCCGGCTTCGCCGCCTTCAACCGGGTGCGCGAGGCGGGCGGACTGTGGCTGGCGGCGGGCAGTGTGGCGCCGGCCGATCTGCCGGTGATGCCGGAATTGCGGACTCGCCTCGGCTGGGGGCTGGTGTTCCAGTTGCACGGTCTGGACGATGCGGAAAAGCGCGCCGCATTGAGCCAGCATGCAGAAACCTTGGGGTTCCGGCTGGAACCCCAGGTGGCCGACTATCTGTTGAACCACACCGCGCGCGACATGCAGAGTTTGCTGCGGGTGCTGGAGGCGCTGGACCGGTTCAGCCTGGAAACGCGCCGCCCGATCACGCTGCCGCTGCTGCGGCAGTTACTGCTGAATCAGGCCTGACCCTGGCTCTGCTGTGCCTGCTGCTCGGCGATGTCCTTGTGGACCTGCGCCATGTCCAGTCCCATCACCTGTTCGATCAGCGAATCCAGCGCATTGGCGGGCAGCGAGCCGGCTTCGGAATAGAGGATGACCTGCTCGCGGAACACCATCAGGGTGGGGATGGAGCGGATCTGGAAGTAGCCGGCCAGTTCCTGCTCGACCTCGGTGTTGACCTTGGCGAAGACGATGTTGGCGTGCTTGTCGGACGCCGCTTCGAAAATCGGCGCAAACCCGCGGCAGGGACCGCACCAGGGTGCCCAGAAGTCGACGACGACGACGTCGTTGCCGTTGATGGTGGATTCGAAGTTGTCCTTGGTGAGTTCGATGACGGCCATGCTGGTTCCCGCGAAGTGATGTAAATAAAAAGGCGCGAGGACGAATCCATCGCGCCGAGTGCCACCCTATCACGGATGGC
>JAJXTQ010000265.1 GCA_021783685.1 Pseudomonadota bacterium
AGCCATCCTGAATCGCCTGGGCGAAGGCCGATTCCGGGCCCACAGCGCCGGCAGCTTTCCCAAGGGTGCCGTGCACCCCCTGGCACTGGATCTGCTGCAGCGGGAAAACCACCCCACCGCAGCGCTGCGCTCCAAGAGCTGGGATGAGTTCGCCGCGCCCGGTGCGCCGCCGCTCGATTTCGTCTTCACCGTCTGCGATCAGGCGGCCGGCGAGGCCTGTCCGGTCTGGCCCGGTCAGCCCGTGACCGCGCACTGGGGCCTGCCGGATCCCGCTGCGGTTGAAGGCACGCCGGCCGAACAACGCCTCGCCTTCGCCGAAACCTATCGCCGCCTCGAGCGGCGCATCGGCGCCTTCGTGAATCTGCCGCTGGCGAGCCTGGACCGCATGGCGCTGCAACACCGCCTGGCCGAGATCGGCGGAGCCTGAGCGCCACGCCGCACATCGAAAGACCGCCGCCGGCCATCGGGGCCCGGCGGCGCAGGCGCGCAACCGGCGGTCAGACGACCTTCCGTTCTTTCAGCCCGGCGATCTCAGCGGCCGTAAACCCCCAGTCCGCGAGCGCCTCCTCGTTGTGCTGTCCGGCCTTGGGAGGCTCTCCCGGCAACTCGGGCACGGTGCGGCTGAAACGCGGCGCCGGCGCCGGCTGCACCACGCCGTCGCGGGTGACGAAGGTCTGCCGGGCCGCGTTGTGGGGATGGCGCGGCGCCTCCTCCATGCTCAGCACCGGCCCGAAACAGACGTCGGTGCCTTCCATGATCTCGGTCCACTCATCGCGCGTCCGGGTCAGGAACACCGCCTGCAGCTTGGCCTTGAGCGCCGGCCACTGGCGCTGGTTCATCTGGTTGCGAAACTCGGGGTCGTCCTTGAGCCCGGTCTTTTCCAGCAACAGGGCGTAGAACTGCGGCTCGATGGAGCCGATGGCGATGTGACGGCCGTCCTTGCAGGCGTAGGTGTCGTAGAAATGGGCCGCGCCGTCGAGCAGGTTGCTCTCCGGACTGTCCTTCCACATGCCCGCCGCCTTGAAGCCGTACATCATGGTCATCAGCAGCGCGGCGCCGTCGGTCATGGCCGTATCGATCACCTGGCCCTGCCCGGAGCGTTGCCGCTCGAGCAGCGCGCAGACGATGCCGTAGGCCTGCAGCAGGCCGCCGCCGCCGAAATCGCCGACCAGATTGATCGGTGGCACCGGGCGTTCGCCCGCCCGGCCGATGGCATGCAGCGCGCCGCTGATGGCGATGTAGTTCATGTCGTGCCCGGCCGCATGGGCCAGGGGCCCATACTGTCCCCAGCCGGTCATGCGCCCATAGACCAGCCGCGGGTTGCGCGCCCGGCACACCTCCGGCCCCAGTCCCAGCCGCTCCATGACACCCGGCCGGTAGCCCTCCATCAGCACGTCGGCCCGCTCGGCCAGACGCAGCACCGCCTCGACGCCTTCGGGCTTCTTGAGATCCACGGTGACCGATCGCCGGCCGCGACCGAGCACGTCGAACTTGCCGGACAGACCCGGGATGTTCTTCTTGTCGACGCGCAGGATCTCGGCGCCCATGTCCGCCAGCATCATGCCGCAGAACGGGCCCGGCCCGATGCCGGCGATTTCGAGGATCCGGATGCCTTCCAATGGTCCCATGCGCTGCCTCCTTGGCAAATGGATGCGGCTTTTCCCGTGAAAAGCGCAAAGTCCAGAGCATAGCCGATCGGGCCGACCGATGACGCCTGGTGAGCCTTGTGTGACAGACCCGCCGCCTTTGATCCAGATCAAGGCAAGGCCGGCCGGGCGGCGCCAGATTGAACGGCGTGCGTGCACGTTTCTCAAAGACGACGAGGCATCCCGCCGATCAGCGCGATCGGCATCCCTGACGACGCAGCGGAGGTACGATCATGAGCGAACCCGAACAATCGACCCAGGCGACCCCGGCATCCTCTCCCACGGCCATCGCGCCGTCGGCAACCGAACCGGCACCCGGCCCGCGCTGGCTGCATCCCTGGCGGGAAATGGAGCGGGAATTCGACCGTTTCTTCAATCGCCCGTTCTTCCCCCTGCCCCGCGAGTGGCCACGCCTCGACGAATGGTTCCGCTCTGCCGACCTCGATCTGCCGGCCGTGGACGTCATCGACCGGGATGCCGAGGTGGTGGTGCGCGCCCAGGTCCCGGGCATGACCGCCGAGGATCTGGATCTCACGCTGGGCGAGCAAAGTCTCACCCTGCGTGGACACAAGCGCACCGAATCGGCGGAAACCGGGGAATTCCATCGCCGCGAGATCAGCGCGCGGGAGTTCGTCCGCACGGTTGCGCTGCCGGCTCCGGTGGATACCGAAAAGGCCAGCGCGAGCTGCAAGGACGGCCTGCTCGAAGTCACCCTGCCGAAGAAGGAACCGACGCGCAAGCAGAAACTGGCCATCCAGAACGGTTGAGCGCGATCGCAGACGTGCCCGGGCACAGGTCCCGGGCCGTCTGCTTGCGCGCGCGCATCGGCTGGGGTAAAACCGCGCGACCGTCCTTCATGTGACCCCTGCGATGCGCTGTATTCCCCCCAACGCCGGACGCCGGCTGGCCCCGCGCCTGTTCCTTCTGGTCTGCTTTCTGGCGTCATTCCCGTCGGCCGCCGGCGCCGGGGTACCCCCGCTGGAGGACATCCGCGAGGCGGTGACGAACAGCGCGGACGCAGCCGCGATCGCCCCCGCCCGCGCATCGCTGGAGCGGATCGATCGCATCACGACCGAAATCGCGGCCTTGCGGGACACGGCGCGACAGGCCGATGGGCGCGTCAACAAGCTCCGGCGGGAAGGTTCCGAAGTCGAACCGCTGCCCTTGCCCGGAGCGTCGCTCGTGACCATGGAGCAGGCCCTCGACGGCGCTCAGAAACGTCTGGCCGAGACGCAAGGCCGGCTTTCACAGGCCGAGAGCGCCCTCATCGAGCTGACGCAGCAGCCGGCGCGGGCCCGGGAAGACATCGCGCGGCTGGAAATCGAAGCGGCGACGATGGCCCAGGCGTGGACCACCCAGAATCCGGCGACGTCCCTGTCGCCGGCACAAATCGTCGCGGCGGCCCGCTACCACGCCCTCGAGACCGAGATCGACCTGCGTCAAACCGAGTTGCAGACGCACGGCATGCGCCTGGCGCTGCTGACGGCCGAGCGCGACGCGCTGCGCAACGTACAGCGATCCTCACAGGCGCGGGTGGATCTGCTGATCCAGCGCCTCGGCCGCAGTCGCACGCAAAGCGCCGACCGTGCCGCGGCACAGACGCAGCGCACCATCGAGCGCGCGGATTCCCAGCATCCGGTCATCAACACGCTGGCGGCGGAGAACGCGGCGCTGGCAGAGGAACTGACCGGGCTCGCACGCGGCCTGGATCAGGTCAGCCGCGACAACGAAAACATCGTGCGCCAGCTCAACGACGTCGAAACGCTCTACCGCAGCGCGCAAACGCAGATCGAGATCGCCGGCGTCGGCCAGGCGCTGAGCCGCGTGCTGCACGAGCAGCGCAAGCGACTCCCCGACCTGCAGATCTACCGCCAGCAGGCGCGCGCCCGCAGCGAACAGATCGCCGAGACCCGGCTCCGGCAGTTTCAGATCGACGAGCAGCGGCGCGAACTCGACGACACCCGCGAGGCCGCACGGGCCCTGATGAGCGCCGAGGATCCGGACCTCACGCCGGGCAGCCGCGCGACCGATCGCCTGCTGGCGGAA
>JAJXTQ010000266.1 GCA_021783685.1 Pseudomonadota bacterium
GCCGCTCTTCCGCCGGAAGAGGCTTGCGTCAACACACTTGGCCCACCGGCCATGGCGCAGGCAGTCGCGCACCTGGCAAGACCTTTGACCACAGCGCCTCCGCAGGCCGGGGCGGCGCCGTGGTCAGCTGCGTCGTTCCGGCCGGGGAATTTCATGGAAGCCTTCTTCGTCTCCACGGGCCTCGTCGCGCTGGCCGAAATCGGCGACAAAACCCAGCTCCTCGCCTTCATCCTCGCGGCGCGCTTCCGGCGCCCCGTCCCCATCGTGCTGGGCATCCTCGCGGCCACGCTGTTCAATCACGGGCTCGCCGGCAGCCTCGGCGCCTGGATTGCGGGCGCGATCGATCCGGCGATCCTGCGCACGGTGCTGGGGCTGTCCTTCCTGGCCATGGCCGTCTGGATGCTGATCCCCGACCGCATCGACGCGGACGAAATGCGTCTCTCGCAGCGGCTGGGCGTCTTCGGCACCACGCTGATCGCCTTTTTCTTCGCCGAGATGGGCGACAAGACCCAGATCGCCACGGTGGCGATGGCCTCGCATTACGCCGCGCTCGTACCGGTGGTGGCCGGCTCGACGCTCGGCATGATGATCGCGAATGTCCCGGCCGTCCTGATCGGCGAGCGACTGGCGCAGCACCTGCCCACCCGTCGCATCCATCAGCTCGCCGCCGCGCTGTTCGCGCTGCTGGGCGCCGCCGTCCTGCTGGGCGTCGGGACGTGAAGCGGGTCTGTTTCGCCGCAGAGGCGCCCGCATGATTGGGCTATCATGAGCGCTCCGCCGCTTCCCGCGAGTCGACCGACCATGGACAACACCGCGACTCCGCCGCGTCATCCGACCCACGCCGTGCGCGTCCGCAACCTCACCGTCGGCGGGAGTGCGCCCGTCGCCGTGCAGTCGATGACCAACACCGACACCGCCGACGAGGTCGCCACCGCCATCCAGGTGGCGCAGCTCCATCGCGCCGGCTCTGAACTGGTGCGCATCACGGTCAACACGGCCGAGGCCGCCGCCGCGGTGCCCGGCATCCGCGAGCGGCTCGACCGCATGGGCCTCGACGTGCCGCTGGTCGGCGATTTCCACTTCAACGGCCACAAGCTGCTCGCCGGTGATCCGGCCTGCGCCGAGGCGCTGGACAAATACCGCATCAACCCCGGCAACGTCGGCAAGGGCCAGCGCCGCGACAGCCAGTTCGCGCAGATGATCGAGCTGGCATGCCGTTACGACAAACCGGTCCGCATCGGCGTGAACTGGGGCAGCCTCGATCAGGATCTGCTGGCGCGCATGATGGACGACAACGCCCGCCGGCCCGAGCCGTGGGACCCGCGCCGGGTCACGGACGAGGCGCTGATCGCCTCGGCGCTGGAGAGTGCGGCGCGGGCCGAGGCGCTGGGCCTCGTCGCCGACCGCATCATCATCTCCTGCAAGCTCAGCGGCGTGCAGGATCTGATCCGCGTCTACCGCGAGCTGGCCCGGCGCTGCGCCTACCCGCTGCATCTCGGCCTCACCGAGGCCGGCATGGGCGTCAAGGGCATCGTCGCCTCCACCGCTGCGCTGGCCGTGCTGCTCCAGGAAGGCATCGGCGACACCATCCGCATCTCGCTCACGCCCCAGCCCGGCGAACCGCGCACCCGCGAGGTCGAGGTGGCGCAGGAGATCCTGCAGAGCATGGGGCTGCGCGCCTTCACGCCCAGCGTCGTCGCCTGCCCCGGCTGCGGACGCACCACCAGCACCGTGTTCCAGGAACTCGCCCGCGACATCCAGAGCCACCTGCGCGAGCAGATGCCGCTCTGGCGCGAGCACTATCCGGGCGTGGAGAACATGACCGTCGCCGTCATGGGCTGCGTGGTCAACGGCCCCGGCGAAAGCCGGCATGCCAATGTGGGGATTTCGTTGCCGGGCACCGGCGAGGTGCCGGTGGCGCCGGTCTATGTGGACGGCGAAAAGACCGTCACGCTCAAGGGCGAGACCATCGCCGCGGATTTCTCGCGCATCGTGGACGACTACGTGGTGCGCCGCTACGGCAAAGCCGCCGGCTGAATCGCGCCGGCCGACTCCGGCTTTCAGCGTTGACCGTTATCGTTCCGCGAACCTGGGCGGCGCCCACCGTCTGCGCGGGTGCAGGGCCAAGCGCGCGGCGGTGATGCGCCGCCGCGGAGGCGGCGCAAGCCTTCAGCAGTTGCCTTTCTTGGCCTGTCCCGGCGGGCAGAAGCCGCCGCCGCGCGCGGGCGGGGCGACGATGACGGCCGGCGCCGGAATGCCGACTGCGTGACGGTGGCCGTCGTCCTTGTCGACTGCAATGGCGGTGCCGGCCGCCGCCCCGACGGCGCCGCCGAGGATGGCGCCCTCGCGGCCACCGACCTGCTGGCCGATGACCGCGCCCGTGGCGCCGCCGAGCGCGCCACCGATGGCGGCTTCGGTCGTGGCGCTCTGGGCCGGCGCCTGCGCGCCATACACCAAGGCCACGACCGCGATCCCGAGAAGTCTCAAATTGCGTTTCATGGTGGTCATCCCCCTGTGAGTTTCGAGTGGAGCGGATGGCTTGCGACCATCCGCCCCGCCCGAGCGAACCGACCGGTGTCGATCAATGATCGTGGTGCCGGTCATGATGGCGACGATCATGCCAGGCGGCCTCGCGCGCCACATGCCGCGCCACCGGGTGGTAGTGCCCGCGGGGCACCACAACCGTCCGGTTGATCACCACCGGGCGTGCCGGGGCGTAGGCCACTGGCCGGGCGGGGTAATACGCGACCGGCCGCGCGGGGTAGTAGGCCACGGGCCGCGCCGGGTAATAGGCGACCGGCCGCGCCGGATAGTAGGCCACCGGCGCCGCGTGGCCGCCGTAGTAGGCGGGGCGATCGTGGTCATGGTCGTCCACCGCCAGACCCGCGCCGAGCGCGCCGCCCAGTGCGCCACCGATGGCCGCACCCGTGGCGCCGCCCATCTGTTGGCCGATCACGGCGCCGGCCGCGCCGCCCAGTGCGCCGGCCACGATCGCCTCGCGCCGCTCATCGCCTGCCAGCGCGCTTGTCGATCCCAACAAACCAATCAGTCCCGCCAGCAATAACCGTTTCATGGCTGTCACTCCAACCAGACACCCCTCTTGGGGCGCGTACAGATTGGAACACGCCGACCGGCGCAAGCAACTGTTTCCACTCAGCGACAGACCTCGAACAGTTCCGTCAGCCGGCGTTCGGAGACCCGGCCCAGGGCGCCGAGCTCCTGCGCGAACAGCGACAGGCGGTATTCCTCGATCATCCAGCGCAGCACGTCCCGCTGGGTCTGACGCGCGGGATCGTCGGTGGCCGGCAGATCCGCGAGGCGGCGCAGCCAGTGCGCCACGGCCGCCTGCCACTGGGCGTCGCGCGCTGCCCGGCCGGGCAGCTTCTCGAGCCGCAGCCGCGCGCCCTTGAGGTAGATCGCCAGCCGGCCGAGCCAGGGATCCTCGATGCGGGCCGCGAACCCTGGCGCCATCAGCCAGTCGGCCTGCGCCCGGATGTCGGCGAGGACGCTGCGCCGGGGTTCGGCTGCCTCCGCCTGCAGCAAGGGCCGGAGCTGTTTGTGCTCGGTGAGCGCGGCATGCACGGCCTGCGTGACCTGTCCGGCCGTACCCATGAGCTGGCGCCGACCCGCGTCGAGACGTGCGGCGAAGGTCTCGGCATCGCGCGGCAAGGGCGCGGCA
>JAJXTQ010000267.1 GCA_021783685.1 Pseudomonadota bacterium
GGCTGGACACCACGGCGGCCGCCACCGGCAGATCGGCCGCCGTCTCGTTCACGCGGATGCCGCCGACCACGTTCAGGAACACGTCCTGGTTGAACAGCGAGACACTGCCATGGCGATGCAGGATGGCCAGCAACAGGGCCAGCCGGTTGTGTTCCAGGCCCACGGTGAGCCGCCGGGGATTGGCCAGTGGGCTGTCGTCGACCAACGCCTGGATCTCCAGCAGCAAAGGCCGGCTGCCCTCGCGAATGCAGGTCACCACGCTGCCGGCGGCGCTCTGCTCGTGACGCGACAGAAAAATGGCGGAGGGATGCGCCACCTCCTTGAGGCCCGCGTCGGTCATGGCGAAGACGCCCAGCTCGTTGACGGCGCCGTAGCGGTTCTTCATCGCTCGCAGCATGCGATAACGCCCGCCCGGATCGCTCTCGAAGGACAGGACGGTATCGACCATGTGCTCCAGCACCCGGGGACCGGCCAGCGCGCCTTCCTTGGTGACATGACCGATGAGTACGACCACGACGCCGCTCTGCTTGGCGTAGCGCACCAGTTGCGCCGCCGATTCCCGCACCTGACCCACCGATCCCGGTGCGCCGGGCAGTTGTTCGGTGTACATGGTCTGGATCGAGTCGATCACCATCAGGCCCGGCCGGCGCGCCGCGGCGCAGGCGAGGATGCGCTCGACCGCCGTTTCCGAGACCAGGGCCAGCGGCGCCTGCGGCAACCCCAGGCGCCGGGCGCGCAAGGCGACCTGCTGCAGTGATTCCTCGCCCGCCACGTACAGCGCGGGCAGGTGTGCCTGCAGGCCGACCGCCAGCTGCAGCAGCAA
Source organism: Pseudomonadota bacterium (assembly GCA_021783685.1). The sequence goes on from JAJXTQ010000267.1 coordinate 824, forward strand.
GGTGGACTTGCCGATCCCCGGATCACCGCCGATGAGGATCACCGCGCCCGGCACCAGGCCGCCGCCCAGCACGCGATCCATCTCCCCCACGCCGGTGGGCGTGCGGGGCTCCTGCGCGCCCTCGACCTCCGGCAGCAGCCGCACGGCCGAGAGCTGGCCGGCGTAACCGGTGCGTCCGGCCGCTACGGCCGGACCGATCGACTCGACGAGGGTGTTCCAGGCCCCGCAGTCGGCGCACTGACCCGCCCACTTCGATGAGACAGCGCCGCAGGCGCTGCACACGAAGGCGGATTTGCTTTTGCTCATGGGGCGTATTCAATGTTGGACGATCACAGCCGATCTTAGCATGGGGAAACAGCCGTCCTTCGGCCTCGATCCGTTCGTTCATCTGCGTCAAACGGGACATCGATGACTCAGCGCCTCCACATCGAATTTTGCGGCCAAAGCGACACGGGCAGGGTCCGCAGCCACAACGAGGACAGCATCGAGATCGATCCGGCCTCCGGACTGGCGGTGCTCGCCGATGGCATGGGCGGCTACAACGCGGGCGAAGTTGCCAGCAAGCTCGCGGTGCGCAGTGTGGGATTCCTGGTTCGTCAGCGGCTCGCCAGACTGGAACCGGCGCCGCCGCCGGACGCCGCAACGCCGCCGCCTGCGGGGATCCTGCTCAAGGAATCCGTGCAACTGGCCAACCAGCGCATCCTGAAAACGGCCGGCACGCGCGCCGAGTACCGCGGCATGGGCACCACCGTGGTCGCGGCCCTGTTCATGGGAAATCGCGTGCACGTGGCCCACGTGGGCGATTCGCGCCTGTACCGGTTCCGCGACGATCAGTTGCGGCGACTCACCACCGACCATTCGCTGCAGGAGGAACTGGTCGCGCGCGGCATGTTCAGCGCCGAGGAGGTCAAGCGGCTGGGGAAAAGCAATGTGGTGACCCGCGCGTTGGGGGTCGATGCAGCGGTGGACGTCAGCCTGAGCGAGCATGACGTCCACGATGGGGATCTGTTCCTGCTCTGCTCCGACGGCCTGCATGACGTCCTCAGCGAGGAAGACATCCTGGCCAATCTGCGCCGCTTCATGCCGGACCTGCCGCGCCTGACCCGAGCGCTGGTGCAGGCCGCCAACGCGCGCGGCGGCAAGGACAACATCTCGGTCATCCTCGGCTGGGCCGAACACGCGGCCGGGCCAGGGGAACGCACATCCTGGTGGCAGCGCCGACCGTGGCGGATGGGCTCGCAAAAAAACAACAAGAAGGCGCCATAGGGGAAGAGAGTCATGGCCAAGATCATCCTGCTCGCCAATCAGGTCGCCATCCGCGAATGGCCGCTCGACCGGGAACGCCTGAGCATCGGCCGCGCCCGCAGCAACGACATCCACCTCGACGACCCGGCCGTCAGCAGTCATCACGCGGCCATCTGCCTGATCAGTGGTGCTGCTTTCGTGGAAGACCTGGGCAGCACCAACGGCACCCTCCTCAACGATGCGCCCGTCCAGCGTGCCTTGTTGCGCAGTCGGGACGAAGTGACGGTTGCCCCCTTCCACCTGCGCTATGAGGAGACACTGGCCGATGAGGGTCTCGAAAAGACCGTCATACTGTCCCCCGGCGCGCTTGCGTCGGCGCTGGCCGAACGGCCGACGGAGGCCGCAGCACCCGAACCCGATCGGCCCGTCCGCCCGCCCGGGTCCGCGCCGGGGCCCCGCGCGCGGCTCCAGCTGCTGAGCGGGCGGCAGGTCGGTCGGTCGATGGATCTCGTCAAGCCGCTCACCACGCTGGGTCGCCCCGGCGTTCAGGTGGCCGCCATTCGCCGTTCACAAACCGGCTTCACGCTCCACTATGTGCCGACGACGGGAGACAGCGGGACGCCGCCCAAGGTGAACGGCAAGACGATGGGGAGTGGCCCCTACGCGTTGCAGGACAATGATGTGATCGAGCTGGCCGGCATCACGCTGGGGTTTTTTGCCTCGCACGCGATCGCATGACCGCGCCAGTCGCTCAAGGATGGACCGACGCCAGCGCGTCGGCGATCTGAACCCGCGAGATGGGACGCACGGTCCCGTGCCGGGTGCGCAAGGCATACACCAGCGCCCCGGTGGCGGGATCGATGCGGACATGCGCCGCACAGGCGTTCGGCTGGTGGACACGAAGGACTTCATTGCGGGCCAGCAGTTCCCGCACCTCCCGCAATTGCTTGTAGATGCGCTCCACCGACACGGCATAGCGGCGCAGCTTGCGGCCATAGCGCACGTCACGCCGCAACCGGGAGATGACCTTGCGCAGGTTTGCCGAGCCGGCGATCTGCTCGCTGATCTCGACCGACACCGACGCGGTGCTGACCTGATCGCTCAGGCCCGGATGAGTCAGGACGACGCGGGCCTGTTCACGCCAGGCATGCAGGAGATCATGGGCCGCCATCATCCACATCTCGGACAAGGCACCGAGCAGCACCTCATCCTCCGGCATCGCCGGCGCCAGACGATAGGCTTCCTCCAGTGAGCGCAGGTAGCTGTCGGCCAGGCTCAGATGATGGGCGCGCATGTGGAAGTAGGCGTCCTCGAAGAACGGCATGCGCCGCAGGTTGTCCAGCATGCTGCCGGCGCTGCGCTCCGTCGTCGATTGGGTCGAGGTGTCGATGTGCATGCCGCGCTGTCGATGGATGTCCTGCTGCTTTGCATCGGCCGGAGAACCGTCAGGTTGAGTCCGGCGGCAAAGCCCTCGGTGCTAAGCTATGGTTTCATCGACGGCCCGGCTGGAGATTGCGGTCATGGACCTGACGGACAAACGCTGCCTCGTCACCGGCGCCAATTCCGGCATCGGCCTGGCGACCGCGACCGGCTTGGCCCGGTTG
>JAJXTQ010000268.1 GCA_021783685.1 Pseudomonadota bacterium
GTCGGCGGCTTCGATGGCCTCCTCGTCGTGCTCGACGACGATGACGGTGTTGCCGAGATCGCGCAGGTTGGCCAGCGTCTGCAGCAAGCGGGCATTGTCGCGCTGGTGCAGGCCGATCGACGGCTCGTCGAGCACGTACATGACGCCGGTGAGCCCCGAGCCGATCTGCGAAGCCAGGCGGATGCGCTGCGACTCGCCGCCGGAGAGCGTTTCCGCCGAGCGGTCGAGCGACAGGTAGTCGAGGCCGACGTTGATGAGGAAAGTCAGCCGCGCGGTGATTTCCTTGACGATCTTCTCCGCCACCTGGGCGCGGTGGCCGCTGAGCACCAGCAGGTTGAAGAAGTCGCGGCAGGCGATCAGCGACAGCCCGCTTATTTCGGGCAGCGGCTTGCCGCCGATGAAGACGTGGCGCGCCTCCTTGCGCAGGCGCGTGCCGGCGCACTCGGGGCAAGGCTTGGCGTTCAGGTACTTCGAGAGTTCCTCGCGCACCATCAGCGAATCGGTTTCGCGGTAGCGCCGTTCGAGGCTGGGGATGATGCCCTCGAAGGCGTGGCTGCGGTCCAGGCGCGTGCCCTTCTCGCTCAGGTAGCGGAACTTGACCTGCTCGCGGCCCGAGCCGTTGAGGACGATGTCGCGGACGCGCTCGGGCAGGTCCTCGAAGGGCTTGGCGATGTCGAACTTGTAGTGCGACGCCAGCGATTCGAGCATCTGGAAATAGAACTGGTTGCGCTTGTCCCAGCCGCGGATGGCGCCGGCGGCCAGCGACAGGTGCGGATAGGCGACGACGCGCGCCGGGTCGAAGAACTGGATCTGGCCGAGGCCGTCGCACTGCTGGCAGGCGCCCATCGGATTGTTGAAGGAGAACAGCCGAGGCTCGAGTTCCTGCAGCGCGTAGCCGCACTTCGGGCAGGCGAACTTGGCGGAGAACAGGTGCTCCGCGCCCGAGTCCATCTCGACGGCCAGGGCGCGGCCTTCGGCATGGGTCAGCGCCGTCTCGAAGGATTCGGCCAGCCGGCTCCTCATATCGGCGCGCACCTTGAGGCGGTCGACGACGATGTCGATCGAATGCTTGGTGGTCTTGGCGAGCTTCGGTAGCGCGTCGATGTCGTAGACCTTGCCGTCGACGCGCAGGCGCACGAAGCCCTGGGCGCGCAGTTCGCCGAAGAGATCGGCCTGCTCGCCCTTGCGGTTGGCCACCACCGGCGCCAGGATCATCAGCTTGGTTTCCTCGGGCAGCGCCAGCACCGCGTCGACCATCTGCGCGATGCTCATCGCCTCCAGCGGCTCGCCGTGCTCGGGGCAGTGCGGCGTGCCGGCGCGGGCGTAGAGCAGGCGCAGGTAGTCGTGGATCTCGGTGACGGTGCCGACGGTGGAGCGCGGGTTGTGGCTGGTGGCCTTCTGCTCGATGGAAATCGCCGGCGACAGGCCTTCGATGAGATCGACGTCGGGCTTCTCCATCAGTTGCAGGAACTGGCGCGCGTAGGCCGACAGCGACTCGACGTAGCGGCGCTGGCCCTCGGCGTAGAGCGTGTCGAAGGCGAGCGAGGACTTGCCGGAGCCGGACAGTCCGGTGATGACCGTCAGCTTGTTCCGCGGCAGGTCTAGGCTGACGTTTTTGAGGTTGTGAGTCCGCGCGCCGCGGATCTTGATTTCTTCCATTTTCGTTGTGGGCAGATCGGAATGGGCAACCTGCTAATATACGCGGCCCCAGTTTCGAGCGCCACCGCCGCCATGCGTTCTCCAAGTTCCGACCCGATGACCCGAGAGGAAAAGCGCGCCGGCATCGGCCTGGCGGCGATTTTCGCCTTGCGCATGCTGGGCCTGTTCCTGATCCTGCCCGTGTTCGCGGTGTTCGCCCACACCCTGCCCGGCGGCGCCGATCCGGTGCTGGTGGGCGTCGCCCTCGGCGCTTACGGCGCCACCCAGGCGCTGTTCCAGATTCCCTACGGCCGGCTCTCGGATCGCGTCGGCCGCAAGCCCGTGATCGTCGCCGGCCTGCTGATCTTCGCCGCCGGCAGCTTCCTGGCCGCCGCCGCGCCCGACATCTACTGGATGATCGCCGGCCGCGTGATCCAGGGCGCCGGCGCCATTTCCGCGGCGGTCACGGCACTGGCGGCGGACCTGACGCGCGAGCAGCACCGCACCAAGACCATGGCCATGATCGGCTCCACCATCGGCCTGATGTTCGCGGTGTCCCTGGTGGTGGCGCCGCTGCTCTATGCCTGGGTCGGCATGGGCGGCATCTTCGTGCTCACCGGCGCGCTCGCCCTGGCCGCCATCCTGCTGTTGCTCAAAGCCGTGCCGACGCCGCCGCCGCCCCCGGCCGTGGCGCCGCTGCCGCTCTCAAGCGTGCTGTTCCACGGCCAGCTCGCCCGCCTCAATTTCGGCGTGCTCGCCCTGCACCTGATGCAGACGGCGCTCTGGGTCATCGTGCCGCCGATCCTGGTGGCGACCGGCCTGCCGCTGGCCGAGCACTGGAAGATCTACCTGCCGGCGGTGCTGGCTTCCTTCGCCGTCATGGTGCCGGCCATCATCGTCGCCGAGAAGCACAACCGCATGAAGCAGGTGTTCGTCGCCGCGATCGTGCTGCTGATCCTGGTCCAGGGCGGCCTCGCCGTGGCCGCCGGCAAGTATGCCATTGGCGTTCTTTTGATGCTATTCTTCGTCGGCTTCAACATCATGGAGGCGGTGCAGCCTTCCCTGATCTCGCGGGTGGCGCCGGCGACGGCGAAGGGCGCGGCGATGGGCATCTACAACACTACCCAGTCGATCGGCCTCGCCCTCGGCGGCGTCCTCGGCGGCTGGCTGCTCAAGCATTTCGGCGCCCCCGCGGTGCATGGTTTCTGCGCCGCGCTCGGCATGGTCTGGCTGAGCCTGGCGGCATCGATGGTGCCGCCGTCGCGGCCGGCAAAGACTTCAACTTAGGAGGGATTGAACATGGCTTCGGTCAATAAAGTGATTCTGGTCGGCAACCTGGGCAAGGATCCGGAAACCCGCTACATGCCGAACGGCGAACAGGTGACCAACATCACCGTGGCGACGTCGGAGTCCTGGAAGGACAAGAACAGCGGCGAGCAGAAGGAAGCCACCGAGTGGCATCGCGTGACCTTCTACCGTCGTCTCGCCGAGATTGCCGGCCAGTACCTGAAGAAGGGCTCGCAGGTCTATATCGAGGGACGGCTGCAAACCCGCAAGTGGCAGGGCCAGGACGGCCAGGACCGCTACACCACCGAAATCGTCGCCAACGAGATGAAGATGCTCGGCACGCGCGAAGGCCAGGGCGCTCCCGCCGGCGACGGTCCGCGCGAGGGCGGCGCCAGCCGCGGCGGCCAGGATCGCGGCCAGGGCAAGCCGGCGCCGGCCCAGCCCGCCGGCGGCGGCAATTTCAACGACTTCGACGACGACATCCCGTTCTGAATGCCGGTCACGGGCCTCGTGCTCGCCGGTGGCCGCGGCCGCCGCATGGGCGGCGTGGACAAGGGGCTGCAGCCGCTGGACGGCAAGCCCCTGGTGGCCTGGGTGCTGGAGCGGCTGGAACCGCAGGTCGGCACGCTGCTGATCAACGCCAACCAGAACCTTGAGGCTTACGGCCGCTTCGGCAAGGCCGTGATCGCGGACCGCATCGGCGGTTTTGCCGGCCCGCTGGCCGGCCTCCATGCCGGCCTCGCCG
>JAJXTQ010000269.1 GCA_021783685.1 Pseudomonadota bacterium
GTCGGTCTCGATGCCTGCCGCTTCTTCTACATGCTGAGGAAGCCCGAGCAGGCGCTCGATTTCGACCTCGATCTGGCCAAGTCGCAGAGCAACGACAACCCGGTGTATTACGTCCAGTACGCCCACGCCCGGATCAGTTCGGTGCTGGCGCAGGCTGGCGAGCAGCGCTCCGAAGCGGATCTGGCGCTGCTCGGCGGCGAACGTGAGCTGGCGCTGTGCGCGACCCTGGCGGCCTTCCCGGAGGTGATCGAGAACGCCGCCGCTGACTACGCGCCGCACGCCATCGCCTTCTATCTCAAGGATCTCGCCGCCGAGTTTCACAGCTATTACAATGCGGAGCGGATCCTGGTAGATGACGCGGCGCAGCGCGGAGCACGCCTGGCGCTCGCCGCAGCGCTTCGCCAGGTGTTGCGTAACGGTCTGAGGATCCTGGGCGTTTCTGCGCCGGAGAGCATGTGACATGAACGAATCTTTTCCCCTTCGCCACCGGCAGGGCGGCGGCACGCTGCTTGGCCTGTTCATCGGCCTGGTCGGCGGTGTTCTGATCGCTTTCGGAGTGGTCTGGTACCTCAACAAATCGCCGTTCCCTTTCCTGGAAAAAGGCGCGCGCGACGAGAGGCCCGAGGCCTCGGCCACCGCCCAGCCGGTGCTGCCGCTGCCCGGCAAGCCGGGCGATCAGGTGAGCGACAAACCGCGCTTCGATTTCTACAAGATTCTGCCCGGCAACCAGGAAGCCGTACCGACGCCGCCCGATCAGGCGACCCCCGCTTCTCAGCCGAGCGCCCAGGCGAGCCCGCAGCCTGCCCCGCCCAAAGCGGCCGCCAATCAGTCCGTCTATCTCCAGGCCGGGGCCTTTCAGAATTCCGGAGAAGCCGACAATCTCAAGGCCAAGCTGGCGATGATGGGGCTGGAAGCCGATGTGCAGACGGTCACGCTACCCGGCCGGGGGGCGGTGAATCGCGTCCTCGTCGGCCCCTACGCCAAGCCAGAAGATCTGAACCGCGTGCGCGGTCAGTTGTCTCAAAATGGAATTCAGGCCACCGTGGTCAAAGCCAGTCCATAGTTCGCCCCCATTCCTCGACACTCCCTAACCGATGGAGAAATCAATGTTTAAAAAATTGCTCGTCCTCGCCGGTCTGTTGCTGGCGTTCGTCTCCGCTGGCGCCCACGCCCAGTTGCAAGCGGGCCGGGACTACGATCTGATCAATCCGCCGCAGCCGACCGTGAAGGGCAAGGTCGAGGTGATCGAGTTCTTCTCTTACATGTGTCCGCACTGCGACGCCTTCGAGCCGATCCTGGAACCGTGGCTGAAGACTCTGCCCAAGGACGTCGTATTCCGCCGCGTGCCGGTGATCTTCCGGCCGCAATGGGAAGCGACCGCCAGGCTCTATTACACGCTGGAGGCGATGGGCGAACTGAACAGGCTGCATGGCGCGGTGTTCACCGCGATCCACCGCGAATATCAGGATCTGACGACCGAAGCGGGGGTCACCAACTGGGCGGTCAAGAATGGGCTGGATCGCAAGAAATTCGTCGCCACCTACGAGTCCTTCACGGTGCAAAGCAAGACCCAGGGCGCCAAGCAAATGCAAGCGGCCTATGGCATTCCCGGCGTGCCCGCGCTGGTCGTTGCCGGCAAGTACCGCACTCCCGACGAGTTTCCCGGCGGCTTCACCGGCTTGCTGAAGCTGGTCGATCAACTGATCGTCAAGGCGCGCGCCGAGCAGGGCAGAAAGTAATCGTTCCGGCGGCCGGAAGACGCCATGCGCAGACTGGGGGGCCTGCTCGTCGCAGCGCTCCTGGCCCTGACCTCGACCGGCGCTATTGCCGCCCTGACCGAGGGCCTGGACTACGCCACGCTCTCGCCGCCGCAGCCGACCGGCGTCCGCGGCAAGATCGAAGTCGTGGAATTCTTCTGGTACGGCTGCCCGCATTGCTACGCGTTCGAGCCGACGCTCAACAAGTGGCTGAAGGCTCTGCCCGGCGACGTCGTTTTCCGCCGCATCCCCGCGCTCTCCAGCGACCGCTGGCTGCCGGGCGCCCGGCTCTACTACGCGCTGCGCGCGATCGGCGCAGAGGACCAGGTGCATGACGCGCTGTTTGCCGCCATCCATCTCGATCGGCTGGACTACACGGACCCGGCCACGATCACCGACTGGCTGGCGAAACGGGGCATCGATCGCCAGAAATTCACCGCCGCCTACAATTCATCCGGGGTGCAGGAGAGGATACTGCGGGCCCGGCAACTGACTCGCGCTTACGGCATCACCGGCGTGCCGACGATGGCGGTCGGCGGCAGATATCTGACCTCGAACACCATGGCCGGCAGCTTCGAAGCGGTACCGGCGATTCTCGACCAATTGATCGACAAGCTGCGCGCCGGAAAATAGCTGACGCGAGCTAGCCCAACTCGTTTATGAAACGCTCCGGCGTCACGATCCGGAAGCGGCCGGACAGCCGTCTGTGGCGGGCCAGCTTGAGCAGCGCCTTGTCGTTGGTGACGAGGTAGTCGGCCCGCCCGTCGCGCGCCAGTTCGAGAAACTTCTGGTCGTCGCCGTCCCGGCACTGCGGCAGATCCAGGACCGCCATCCCCGCTGCCGCCGCCACCAGACGTGCGTTGGCGGCATAGTCGGCGAGGATGCGCCTGCGCTTTTCCTCTGCCAGCTTGAACTCGGGATAGCCCAGCACGCGCTCGAACTCTGCCAGGCAGTCGGGTGAGGTCAGCGCAATCAGCCGGCCGGCCCGGACGAGATCCTGCAGCGATGCAAAACGGCTGTCGGAAAACACCCAGAGCGACAGCACCACATTGGTGTCGAGCACCAGGCGCGGCGGGCCGGACGGGCTCAGGAATTCGATGTCGAACCAGCCGCGTCGAGGCGAAGCTTGACGTAGCTGCCTGGCGCATCCTCGATCGCCTTCAGCTTGCCTCTGGCCGGATCGCGTGCGGGCACTCTGTCGTCGCCGTTTAGGCCGGTAATCCACTGCTGCCAGTCGCTCCACCACGAGCCCGGGTGTTGCTCCGCCTGCTCGAACCACTGCTCGGGCGTCGCCGGCAGCTTCGCGCCGCCCGTCCAGTAGCAGTACTTGCCGGCCGCGGGCGGATTGACGATGCCGGCGATGTGGCCCGAGCCGCCCAGAACGAAGCGCACCGGTCCGGCGAGCCGCGAGGCGCCGAGGTAGGTGCTCTTCCACGGCGCGATGTGGTCCTCGACGGTGGAGATGAAATAGCTGGGAATCTTGACCTTGCCCAGGTCGATGGGCACGCCGTTCAGTTCGATGCCGCCCGGTTCCTTGAGCAGGTTCTTCAGGTACATGTTGCGCAGATAGAAGCTGTGCATCTTGTAGGGCATGCGGGTGGAATCCGAGTTCCAGAACAGCAGATCGAAGGGGAAGGGTTCGCGCCCCATCAGGTAGTTGTTCACCACGAAGGACCAGATCAGGTCGTTGCCGCGCAGCAGGTTGAAGGTGCCGGCCATCTCCGAGCCCTCGAGATAGCCGCGTTGCGCCATCTTCTGCTCCAGCTTGGCCACCTGTTCCTCGTCGATGAACACCCCCAGTTCGCCCGGAATGGAGAAGTCGAGCAGGGCGACGAAGAAGGTGGCCGAGACGATGCGGCGGTCGCGCTTGGCCGCGAGGTAGCCCAGCGCCGAGCCGAGCAGGGTACCGC
>JAJXTQ010000270.1 GCA_021783685.1 Pseudomonadota bacterium
TCCGATCTTGCGCCACTTCCTGCCATTCGACCCGGTGAGCAAGCGCAGCGAGGGCGACTGGACCGATGAGCAGGGCGCGGACTGGCGTTTCAGCAAGGGCGCACCCCAGGTCATGCTGGAACTGTGCGCGGTGGACGCCGCCACCCGGGCGCGGGCACAGGCATGGATCGACAGCCAGGCCGAGCGCGGCATGCGCACCCTGGGCGTGGCCAGCCGCCGAGGCGAGCAGGCATGGAGCCTGGACGGACTGCTGTCGCTGTTCGATCCGCCGCGCGAGGATTCGGCGCGCACCATCGCCGAGGCACGGGCGCGCGGCATCGACGTGAAGATGGTGACCGGCGACAACCTGGCCATCGCCCGCGAGATCGGCGGACAACTCGGCATCGGGCGCGACATCCTGCCCGCCGAAGCGGTGTTCGGAGACGCGCCCGCGCAGGCCGCGGCGCTGTCGCAGCGGGTGGTTGCCGCCGACGGCTTCGCGCAGGTGTTCCCCGAACACAAATACGGCATCGTCAAGGCGCTGCAGGACGCCGGCCACCGCGTGGCGATGACCGGCGATGGGGTCAACGACGCGCCGGCGCTCAAACAGGCCGATGTGGGCATCGCGGTGTCGGGAGCCACCGATGCGGCGCGCGCGGCGGCGGCGCTGATCCTGACCGCGCCGGGCCTGTCGACCATCGTCAAGGCGGTCGAGGAGGCCCGGCGCATTTTCGAGCGCATGAACAGCTACGCGGTGTACAGGATCACCGAGACCATCCGCATCATGATCTTCGTCGTGCTGGCGATGCTGGTCTACAACTTCTATCCCATCACGGCGGTGATGATCATCCTGCTGGCATTCTTCAACGACGTGCCGATCATGACCATCGCCTACGACCGCACCGCCGTGGACCCGGCCCCGGTGCGCTGGGACATGCGGCGCGTGCTCACCGTCTCCACGGTGATGGGGCTGACGGGCACGGTGGGCAGCTTCCTGATGCTGTACCTCGCGCTGGACTGGCTGCACCTGCCGATCCCGAAGGTGCAGACCTACATCTTCCTGAAGATGGCGGTGGCCGGGCACCTCACGCTGTTCGTCTCCCGGACCCGCGACGCCTACTGGCGCAAACCCTATCCGTCCCCGCTGATGATCGGGTCGGCCCTGCTGACCAAGGTGGCGGCCACGCTGCTGTGTGCCTGGGGCTTCGGACTGGTGGCCCCGATCGGCTGGAAGGACATCGCCCTGGTCTGGGGCTACTCCATCGTCTGGTCGCTGCTCACGGACATGGCCAAGCGCGCCGTCTACCGCCATCTCGCCCACGCGTCGCCGAGGCATCGCCGCTTCGTGGAACTGCTCAAGCGCCCGCTCGCGCCCGGCCATCGCTATCATTGAGCCCGCGACGAGCGCCGCGCGCGTTCAGGGCCCGCCCCGGAGCGATGGCGGCGGTGCCGTGGGGGCGTGGCCCGCGCCGCACCTCGCGCCGCGTTGCACGACATTCGGCAGCGTTTGGCTTCGAATGCTTGCAGCAGGTTACGCGGATTGCAGGGCACAATCGAATGTTTGCGGTGCCCTCCGAGGGGGCGACCCGCGCCCGCCCCGGGCCTGGGCAGGTCCGCACCCACCGTCCCGACGATGACCACCACCACAAGCTCTTCCACTTCCGCGCCGCGCAAGCGCGCCGCGATGAGCGCGCAGGAACGTCGCTCGAGCACGACCCTGGCGTCGATCTACGGCCTGCGCATGCTCGGGCTGTTCCTGATCCTCCCGGTGTTCGCGATCTACGCGCGCGGCGTTCCCGGCGGCAATGACCGTTTCCTGGTGGGCCTCGCGCTGGGTGTGTATGGGCTGACCCAGGCGCTGCTGCAGATCCCCTTCGGCGTGGCCAGCGACCGCTTCGGACGCAAGCCGGTGATGATGCTGGGCATGCTGATCTTCGCCGTCGGCTCCTTCGTGGCGGGCGTGGCGCACAACATCGACGGCATCATCGTCGGGCGAGCCATCCAGGGCGCCGGCGCCATCTCGGCGGCGATCTCGGCCATGATCGCCGACTCCACGCGCGACCACAACCGAACCAAGGCGATGGCGATGGTCGGCATGACCATCGGCATGAGTTTCATCATCTCCCTGATCGCCGGGCCGGTGCTGTACCACCTGATCGGCGTGCCGGGCATGTTCGTGCTGACCGGCGTGCTCGCGCTGGTGGCCATCGCGGTGATCAAGTGGGTGGTGCCCGACGCGCCGATGACCGCTCCCGCCGAGGAAGTCGGCGGCGGTGCCGCGCGCCCGTCGGTGCTGACGCCGGCGCTGCTGCGTCTGCACTTCAGCATTTTCGTGGTCAATTTCGCGCAGGTGGCCATTTTCGTCGTGGTGCCCATCGCCCTGGTGCACAACGCGGGCATCCCGCTTCGCCACCACTGGATGGTCTACCTGCCGGTGACCATCGGCTCGTTCATCGTGGCCGTGCCGGGCATCATCTTCGCCGAGGCGCGCGGCTACATGCGCGCGGTACTGCGCGGCGGTGTCGCGCTGATGGGGCTGAGCATGCTCGCGCTGTCGGTCGGCTATCGCCACGAGGTCGCGCTGATCGCCGAGTTGTTCGTGTTCTTCGTCGGCTTCAACCTGATGGAGGCCCTGCTGCCTTCGCTGGTCTCGCGCATCGCGCCGCAGTCACGCAAGGGGCTGGCGATGGGGGTGTACAACACGGCGCAGTCGCTGGGCCTGTTCGCCGGCGGGGCGGTAGGCGGCGCGCTGGCCAAGATGTGGTCGGCCGAGGGCGTGTTCCTGGCCTGCGCCGCCTTGTGCTGGGTCTGGCTGGTCGTCGCCTGGTTCGTGCAGGCGCCGCCGCGGCGCGCCGAAGCCGAGGCGGCCTGAGCCGCGCCAGCCGCCGCCCGCGGGCGCGGCCAGGCTCGAATTTCCCGCGCCCCCGGCACCGGGGGCACGGCGCATTACCATAGTCCCGATATGTCCGACTCGAACCCAGTGCCCGATTCCGCGGGCTCCGATGCCGCCGCATCCGGGCAGCGCTCCCGTCCACCGCTGCAGGCCATGGTGCGCCTGGGCAGAAGCCGCGGCCGGCGCCTGTTCCTGCAGTACGGGGTTCCGTGGGGCGCGGCGCTGCTGGTCGGCCTCGTGGCCGTGCTGTATGCGCGCTGGAGCGAGGATGCCTACGAGTTGTTCCTGCACTGGATCCACGGACGCATCTGGCTGGCCTTCCTGATCACGCCGGCCATGACCATGCTGGCGGTGTACCTGACCCGCACCTGGTTCACCGGAAGCGAGGGCAGCGGCATCCCCCAGGTGATCGCGGCCCTGCACGCGCCACCCGACGAGACGCTGATGCACCGCCTGTTCGGACTGCGGGTGATCGTGGGCAAGCTGTTCGTGTCGTTGATCGGTTTCCTCGGCGGCCTGACCATCGGGCGCGAGGGCCCCACGGTGCACCTGGGCGCGGCCATCATGGCGGAAACGCGCCGCTTCTATCCCCACCAGGGCAAGCGCCTGGAGCGCGCCTTGCTGCTGGCGGGCGCCGCGGCCGGTTTGTCCGGCGCGTTCAACACGCCGCTGGCGGGGGTGATCTTCGCCATCGAGGAGCTGGCGCGGGATTTCGAGAGTCGCACCAACGGGGTGATGATCACGGCGGTGGTGTTCTCCGGCCTGACCTCGCTGGCGC
>JAJXTQ010000271.1 GCA_021783685.1 Pseudomonadota bacterium
GATCGCGGCGGTTGAGCATTAGCACGTCCTGCACCAGGCGATCCAGGCGCCGACTGTTCTTGCCTATGATGCCGGTGAGCTTGGCCACGGCGGGATCGGCGGGCATGGATTCGTGCAGCAACTCGGCGGCCTGCAGGATGGCGGCCAGCGGATTGCGGATCTCGTGGGCGATGCTGGCGGTCAGGCGTCCCAGGGCGGCCAGCTTGATCTGGCGCGCCGCAGCCTCGATGCGGCTCTGGTCCTCCAGGCGGATCACCACGCCGCGCGGCAAGCGCTGCACCTCGGCGCGCCACTCGCGTCCCTGCAGGTGCAGCGGCGCGCGCAGGCCGCCCGTGGGCTCCTCCAGGTAGCGGACCAGCCCGGGCGGCAGCGCTCGGTTCAAGCCTTCGAGCCCGAACAATTCGCGCGCCACCGGATTGGCATAAAAAACCTTGTGCTGGTCATCCAGGGCGACGATGGCATCCGCCAGCTCTCGTGCCACCAGGGCATTGACCTGATTCAGCCGTTCCAAAGAGCGCGCCTGCGCCAGCGCCAAATCCTCGCTCGCCTGGGCGCGCCGGCTCAGGGTGTGGGTCAGCCAAGCCGTGGCGAAATAGCCGATGGCCAAAAGCGCTGTCTGCAGAAAGCTGTCCATGCCATCCTGCAACTGCATGACGCGATTGCTCTGCATGACCAGCACGGCGACGCTGGCCAGCGCGGCATAGAAGAACACCAGGCGCCCCCGGCCGATGAGCGCGCCGGACGCGATCGACACCAGCAGCAGCAGGCCCAGGCCGCTTTTGATGCCCGCCCCCAGCGCCATGAGAATGGTGACGAAGGTGAGGTCGGTGACGATGTGCACGCTCAACTGCAAAGGGAAAGCCGGCCAGCGCGCGCGTATCGCCAGCACGAACAAGGCGCCGAGGACCAGATAGGCCAGCGCGACGAAGCGGAAAGACGCCGCCGCCTCGATACCGAACAGGCCGCTGCCCGCCGCCGTCAGGCTGAAGAAAAAAAATGCCGTCGCCAGCGTCAGGCGATAGAGATTGAAATAATCCAGCGAGCGCCAATGGGAAGGGAAATAGCCCGGCAACACGGGCAGGCTGGGCTCAGCCGGCATGGGCGTGGATCAGCGGCGTGCAGGACCGAGCTTTTGATGCTCCGCGCTGCAATAGAACTCGCCTTTGGACAAGATCGCCTCACTGCGCGGCAAATTCACCCGGCAATGCGCGCAGCGCACCATGTCTTCCACCGCATCCGTCGGCGCGGCACCGCTACCCAAAGTCTGGCGCCGCTGGGTGGATTTGAAGTAGAGGTAAACCAGCACGCCGACGAGCGCGAAAAACAGCAGCTTTCCCAAAACGATGCTCCGGACGGTGAATCTTGGCGAGGGGGAGAGAAATCACGAAAACGTCGCGACATCTTACCCCGGCGCCCGGCGAATTGCACAGGCGCGCGCCGGCTCCGGCACGCTTCCTGCTAACCCCAGGTAAAGAGGATGCCATGCGTATCTCGCAAGACGATTATCGCCGCAACGCGGCCTTTGACGAACTGATCGACGCCGACTTGCGGCCACGGAAGGCGGCACGGCTGCTGTTCGACTATCTCGCATCTCTCGAGCCGGCCGATCTGGAGGCCCGCCGTCGCGCAGTGGATGCCGCCATCATGGCGCAGGGCATCACCTTCACGGTCTACAGCGACGGCGCCAACATTGATCGCGCTTGGCCCTTCGACATCATCCCCCGGATCATGGACCGGCGCGAATGGGATCGCATCGAAGCCGGCCTGAAGCAGCGCCTGAACGCGCTCAATCTGTTCATAAACGATCTCTACAACGGACAGCGCATTGTGCGCGACGGAGTCTTCCCCGCCGAGGTGTTGGCCGGCTCACGCAATTTCCGCCCGCAGTGCCAAGGCATCACGCCCCGTTTTGGCGTTTGGGCGCACATCTGCGGCACCGATCTGGTGCGAGATGCCGACGGCACAATCTACGTCCTGGAGGACAATCTCCGGGTGCCTTCTGGAGTGTCCTACATGCTGGAAAACCGCCAGCTCATGAAGCGCCTGTTCCCCGGCGTATTCCAGACCGCCGGCATCCTGCCGGTGGACGACTATCCCATCCAGCTTTACGACACGCTGGCGGCGCTGTCTCCCCATCAGCAGAAACAGCCCGTCGTCGCGGTACTGACGCCGGGGATATTCAACTCGGCCTATTTCGAGCACAGCTACTTGGCGCAGCAGATGGGTGCCTATCTCGTAGAAGGCTCGGATCTGGTAGTGGACGAGCGCGACCGGGTGTATATGAAGACCATCTCCGGCCTGACGCGCGTGGATGTCATCTATCGCCGCATCGACGACGATTTCATCGATCCGGAGGCCTTCCGCCTCGATTCCGTGCTGGGTGTGCCCGGCCTGATGCGGGCCTGGCGCGCCGGCAATGTCGGCATCGCCAATGCCCCCGGCGCCGGCGTCGCAGACGACAAGGTGGTCTACACCTACGTGCCCAAAATCATCAAGTACTACCTGGACGAGGATCCCATCATTCCCAACGTGCCGAGCTGGCTGTGCATGCACGAGGACGAACGCGATTACGTGCTTGCCAATCTGGACAAGCTGGTGGTAAAGCCGGCCAACGAGTCCGGCGGCTACGGTATGCTGATCGGGCCGCGCGCGAGCGCCGCCGAGCGTGCCAGGTTCGCCGATCTGATACGCGCCGATCCTCGCAACTACATGGCCCAGCCCACGCTCACCTTGTCGACCGCACCGACCCTGGTGGCCGAGCAATTGGAGCCGCGCCATCTGGATTTGCGTCCTTTCGTGCTGCAGTCGGACCGATTTTTCGCCACCACGGGGGGGCTGACCCGAGTGGCCGTGACCAAGGGCTCGCTGGTGGTCAACTCCTCGCAGGGGGGCGGCAGCAAGGACACCTGGATCGTCGATACGGAGGCGGGCCGCTGAGCCCCGCACGGTCATGCTCTCGCGCGTCGCCGAGAACCTGTACTGGATGGCCCGCTATCTGGAACGCGCTGAAAACACCGCCCGTCTCATCAATGCCACCACCCAGACGCTGCTGGATCTCCCCCAGGGAGCCCGCTTCGGGTGGGACGTCCTGATCCGCGTGGTGGGTCTGGACGGCCTGTATTCGCGTTATCACGACACGGCGGACGAGACCACGATAGTCTATTTCCTCATCCTCGACGCGCGTAACCCCAGCGCCATTTTTTCCAGCATCCGCCATGCGCGGGAAAACACCCGGACCTTTCGTGAGGTGCTGCCCATGGATTTGTGGGAACGCATCAACGATCTCTTCCTGTACATCGAAAGGGAAGCGCCCAACGCCGTGCAAAACCGCAACCAGCGCTACGAGATTCTCAATGGCGTTATCCAGCGCCGCCATGGCATCGTCGGCCTGCTGGCCGGCTCCATGAGCCACGACGTGGCCTATCAGTTCATCAAGCTAGGCCGCAACGTCGAGCGCGCCGACATGACCACGCGCATCGTCGACGTCAATTCCGCCGTGCTGCTGCCGCGCAAGGACGAAGCCGCGGCCGCAGCCGTGGAACGCCTTTGGGTGGGGACGCTCCGCGCCCTCTCGGCCTACGAAATGTACCGGCGCTACCGCTCGGTGCACGTGCACGGCGAGGCGGTGG
>JAJXTQ010000272.1 GCA_021783685.1 Pseudomonadota bacterium
GCCGTCCGCTGGAAGACTGAGTTCGCTCACCCGACCGAGGGGGCCGCCCGCCGCGCTCCATAGCTTATCCGGCGGCGACGTTGAGCTCCTCCCTTATGCAATCGGGCTGCCAAAGGCCGATTGTCCATAGCATTGCCGTGGTTTATTCCATCGCCTAACCCTGGATGGGACGCCGTCGTCGTCAATCAGTTCTTGCAATAAATTGGTGTATCCTGAAACACTTAGTTGCCGAACCGATGTAATACACAAGACACCGGCATGGGCCACCCTTGCGATGCCGGTTTCATTTCTTCGGAGGCCTATCGTGATCGACCCGTTCAAGTTGCGCGCATCCCAATGCCGGTGCACCATCCCGCAGTGATATCCGGCCGGCTCGTCGTGTTCTCCCTGGACGATCAGCGCTACGGTCTGCCGCTGTCGACGGTGGAGCGGATCATCCACGCAGTGGATGTCACACCGCTGCCGCAGGCGCCGGACATCGTGCTCGGCGTGGTCAATGTGCAGGGTCGCGTCATCCCGGTGATCAACCTGCGCCGGCGCTTCGGGCTGATCGAGCGCGCGATCGAACTGACCGACCAGATGATGGTAGCGCGCACGGCGCTCAGGCCGGTGGCGTTGATGGTCGACGGCGTCCACGGCGTGTTCGAATATTCCGCTCGGGCTACCGTCGCCGAGCAGGAGATTCTGCCCGGACTCGCGCATCTGGCCGGGGTACTGAAGCTCGACGACGGCCTGGTGCTGATCCAGGATCTGGACCGTTTCCTCTCGCTGGACGAAGAGCGTCTCCTGGCCCGCGCCATGGAGAACGCCTGAGATGCTCGCCCTGCCCATGCCGACCGGGAGAACCGACGAAGCGGCGCTTTCCGGCGCCTTGCTCGCGCCATTGAGCGACTTCGTCGCCGCGCGCCTGGGCCTGGATTTCCCCGAACAGCGCTGGCGCGATCTGCAGCGGGGCATCGCCGCCGCCGCTGCCGAGTTCGGCATTGCCGACAGCGAGGCGTGCGCCCGCTGGCTGCTCTCGGCGGATCTGGAGCGCAAGCATATCGAAATCCTCGCCAGCCACCTGACCATCGGCGAGACCTATTTCTTTCGCGAACCGGGCAGTCTCGATGCCCTGCGCGATCACGTCCTGCCGGAACTGCTGCGCCGCCGCGCCGGCGAACGCGAGCTGCGCGTCTGGAGCGCGGGCTGCAGCACCGGCGAGGAAGCCTACTCGCTGGCGATCCTGCTCGATGGCCTGATCCCGGACGCCGAGAAGTGGAATGTCACCCTCCTGGCGACCGACATCAACCCCGCCTTCCTGCGCAAGGCGGCGGCGGGCATCTACGGCGAATGGTCGTTCCGCGGCACCCCGAACTGGGTGAGGCAGCGCTACTTCAAAGAGCGCAAGGACGGGCGGCTGCAACTCGCTGCGCACATCCGGGCCCGAGTGACGTTTTCCTATCTCAACCTCGCCGACGACGTCTATCCCTCGCTCTTGAACAGCAGCAATGCGCAGGACGTGATCCTGTGCCGAAACGTGCTGATGTATTTCACGCCGGACCGGATCAAGAAGATCTCCGGCAATTTCCACCGCTGCCTGATCGATGGCGGCTGGCTGATCGTCAGTCCGACGGAGACATCGGACAGTCTGTTTCCCGGGTTCGCGCCGGTCGAATTTACCGGCACTTTTCTCTACCGCAAGTCCGACGCTGCAGGGCGGCCACCTGCGTCCCCGTCGCCGCTGATCCCACCGCTGCCCGCCACTGCCCTAGTCGCGGCCCCTCCCTCGCCGCCGGTGGCGAACGCGCCAGAGGCGGCGACAGCGCTCGCGCAAGATGCAATCGAGTCGCCCGCTGCCGCGGCGCGGCGCTGTGCCAACCAGGGCCGTCTCGCCGAGGCGCTCGAATGGTGCGCAGCTGCGCTCGCCGCGGACAAACTCGATCCGGCCCATTATTACCTGCAGGCCAGCGTGGAACAGGAGCAAGGCCGGAGCGAGGCGGCGGTATGTTCGCTCGAGCGCGCCCTGTACCTCGATCCGGGTTTCGTGCTCGCCCACTTCGCCCTGGGCAATATCGAGCTGTCCCAGGGCCGACGTCATCAGGCCGAGCGTCATTACACCCGCACCCTGGCGCTGCTGCGCAGCCACGCCGATGACGAACTGCTGCCCGAAGCAGAGGGGCTCACCGCTGGACGGCTGGCCGAGATCGTCGGCTCGCTGCGGGCGGGCCTGCAACGCGCCGAGAAAGGACCAGCGTGAGTGCCGAAACGAAGCGGAACGGCGCCGCGATCGATTGGCGCGAAGTGCACCGGCGTATCGAGGCGACGCGCCTGGCCATTGCCAGCGCAGCGGCACCGGACGCCGGGCAGCGCCAGCGGATCCTGAGAGACCGCGCCCGAGCCCTGGCCCGGGAGCCCGCGCACGCCGACGACGCCGATGCGCCAGAATGGCTGGAGTTCCTGCTGGCGCAGGAGAAATACGGGCTGGAGTCCTGCCACGTGCGCGAGGTTCGCGTCCTGGAGAACCTCACGCCGCTCCCCTGCACCCCGGCCTTCGTGCTCGGCATGGTCAACCTGCGCGGCGAGATCCTCTCCGTCATCGACCTGAAGAAATTCTTCGATCTGCCGGAGAGAGGCCTGGGCGATCTCGACAAGATCATCGTCCTCGAATCGGCGAACATGCGTTTCGGCATCCTCGCGGACGTCATTCTCGGCGTGCGGCGTATCCCGTCGGCCGAGATCCAGCCGTCGCTGCCGACGCTCACCGGCATCCGCGAGAAATACTTGAAAGGGGTGAGCCGCGAGCGCGCCGTTCTCCTCGATGCAGAGAAGCTGCTCACCGACCGGAACATCGTCGTAGACGAGCAGGTATGAGCCGTACCTTTATCAACGGAGGCCAAGATGAAATTCCTGATCGGCACGAGAATCTGGGCCTCTCTGGCCTCGATCTTCCTGGTTCTGCTCGTCCTGGGCGGCGTGTCCTACCGGAACACCCGGGGGCTCACCGAGACCGCACAGCTGGTCACGCACACGCAGTCGGTCATCGCCAGGCTCGAGGATCTGTTATCGACGCTGCAAGACGCCGAAACCGGCCAGCGCGGCTATGTGATCACCGGCGAGGAGCGTTACCTCGAGCCCTACCAGGAGGCATTGCGCAGCCTGAATCCCCGCATCCGGGAACTCAAGGAGCTCACTCGGGATAATGCCGCGCAGCAGAACCGGCTGACAGCGCTCGGACCGCTGCTTGCGGCCAAGCTGGCCGAGTTGAAGGAGAGCATAGACCTGCGCAGGAGCAAGGGCTTCGACGCGGCGCGCAAGATCGTGGCGACCGACCGGGGCAAGCAGGCGATGGACGAAATCCGCAAGCTCATCGACGACATGAAGGCCGAGGAGCGAGGCTTGCTCAAGCAGCGGGACGAGGAAGCGTACGCCAGTTCCCACAGCCTGTTCCGGGTCCTGATCGTTGGCACGCTGCTGGCCGCCGCCTGGGTGGCCGCCGCCGGTCTGCTGCTGACCCGCAGTCTGTTCCGGGTGATCGGCAAGCTCGGTCAGGAAATGCGCGACAGCGCCGATGTCCTGGCTTCCAGCGCCAGCGAGATCGTGGCCGCGGCGGCGGAGGTGGCGGCGGGGGCGGCGGAGACGGCGA
>JAJXTQ010000273.1 GCA_021783685.1 Pseudomonadota bacterium
CGTGTGCATCAGCACCGACACGCTCATCTGGCGCACCCGCGGACCGCATTCGTAGCCCTGGCCGTCGAGATTGCGCACCACCAGCTGGGCGGCGGCCAGGGTCTTCAAGATGCGGTGGACGGTCTGCTTGGGCAACTGCAGGCCGTCGGCGATCTGCATCAGGCTCATCGATTCGGCGCTGCTGAGCAGTTCGAGTACGCGAAACGCGCGCACCGCTGCGGCGTTGGACTGGTTCGAGGTCATGGCGGATCGACGACTGGGCAACGTGGACTGCGGGATTGCAGGGCGGCCGGCTCCGGCGAAACAGGCCCGGCGACGAAGCGCCGAAGCCTACGCGGACAACTGTATCCATTTCTACGAGCGAGAAACGACACCAGGCGGTCCCGAAAAGTGCTTGGATGCAAAATTCCGTGGCGATTTCGAGCGAGTGGCAAGAAAACGGGACTGTTCGGTGGCATTTTTTTCCATAAATTGCCACCAGACCCTGCGCGGCGGCCGCCACGGACCGTGACGACGCAGGGCTCGCGCCGAGGCGCCCACAAGACCAGACCGTTCACGAAGCCAGCCATGAATCGCCCCGAGAACCCCTTCCCGCAAGCCCAGGCGCAGCTGCCCGCGTACAGCGGCGAGCTGCTGAGCATGCAGCAGCTGGTGGATGCCAATGCGCTGCGCGACCCGCAGGCGACGTACTTCATCGCCGCCGAGACGGGGCGCTCGATACGTTTCGAGGAGCTGCGGCGCGTGTGCGTCGAGCTCGGCGCGTACTTCGCGGCGCAGGGTCTGGAGCCGGGGGATGTGGTGTCGCTGTTCCTGCCCAACGGGCTGGAGGCGGCGATGCTGATCCTGGCCACGATGTACCACGGCATGGTGGTCAATCCGATCAACCTGCTGTCGCAGCCGGCGCAGCTGAGCTACATCCTGGAGCACAGCGAGACGCGGCTGCTGCTGACGGTTCCCGAGTACGAGGCGCAGCTGCGCGAACTGGCCGCGCAGCTGCCGCGAGAGCTGCGGGTCGAGAGCATCGCCGACGCCGGCTGGCTGGATCGGGCGCGCGGCGATGCCGCGGCGCCGCGCCGCGCCGCGCAGCTCGACGACCCCGCGCTGCTGATGTACACCTCGGGCACCACCGGGACGCCGAAGGGCGTGCTGCTCAGCCACGGCAACCTGTGCGCCAACGGCATCAACATCAGCCGCGAGCACCAGCTGGGTCCGGCCGACCGCGGGCTGGCGCCGCTGCCGCTCTATCACATCAACGCGCTGGTGGTGAACCTGGTGACGCCGCTGGTCCACGGCGGCTCGCTGGTGATGCCGCCGAAGTTCTCCGCCACGAACTTCTGGCGCGACGCGCTGCAGTTCGAGTGCACCTGGGTCAACGCGGTGCCCACGATCATCGCCTACCTGATCCAGTCGGCGCCCGAGGAGCTGGGGCCGCGGCAGCTGTCGCACATCCGCTTCTGCCGCTCGGCGTCGGCCGCGCTGCCGCCGGAGCACCACCGCGCCTTCGAGGCGCGCTTCGGGGTCGACATCATCGAGACCATGGGGCTGACCGAGACGGCCGCGCCGTCGTTCAGCAACCCGGTGCAGCGCGAGCTGCGCAAGATCGGCAGCATCGGCAAGCCCTCGGGGACGCAGGCGCGGGTGGTCGGCGCCGACGGCGGCGTGCTCGGCCAGGGCGAGGTGGGGGAGATCCAGCTGCGCGGAGGCAACGTCATGCGCGGCTACCTGAAGAACCTGGTGGAGACCGCGAAGGCCTTCACCGCGGACGGCTGGTTCCGCACCGGAGACCTGGGCTATCGGGACGCCGACGGCTACTACTTCATCACGGGGCGCGCCAAGGAGCTGATCATCAAGGGCGGGGAGAACATCTCGCCGCGCGAGATCGACGAGGCGCTGCTCAAGCACGCCGCGGTGCTGGAGGCCGCGGCGGTGGGGGTGCACGACAGCAACTACGGGCAGAACATCGAGGCCTACCTGGTGCTGCGCCCCGGGGCCGAACTGCACGAGCACGAGCTTCGCGAACATTGCCTGCAGCACCTGGGGCGCTACAAGACCCCGCGCGCCTGCCACATCGTCGACGACCTGCCGCGGGGCCCGTCGGGAAAGATCCAGCGCCTGAAGCTGCCGGACCTCCCCGCGCAGGCGGTGCGCGCGTCGTTGCGACTGCACCCCTGAAGCAGGCAGCTCACGCCGCAGCATCGCGAAAGGAGTCCATCCCGCCCACCGCCGTTCACAAACCTTCGTGTCCACCGAACAAGCCGCGCCACAAGCGGTCCGGGGAGCGTGCAGTGCCAACCTTCCATGAGGAGACAATGATGACTACGAGTAGCAACGATCTGGCTGCACAGGCAGCCATCGGCGCGCGAATCGATCGCCTGCCGTTGAGTCGCGTCACATGGGACATCGTGATCCTGGCCGGGCTGGCCTGGCTCACCGAGGCCCTGAGCATCGGTTCGCTGGGGGTTTCGATCCCGGCGCTGAAAGAGACCTTTCACATCTCTCCGGGGCAGATCGGGCTGCTCGTCGCATCGCAGACCTTCGGCGTGGTGATCGGCCTGATTCCGGCCGGGACCCTGGCGGATCGCATCGGACGCAAGAAGGTGCTGATCTACGGAATCGTCTGGTACAGCCTGTTCACCTTCGCCTGCGGCCTCGTGTCGAGCTACACGGAACTGCTGGTCGTGCGCTTCCTCGCCGGGCTCGGCATGGGCGCCGTGTTCCCGCTGCCGTACGCGATCGTCTGCGAGCTCGTTCCGAAGACCCGCCGCGCCGCGTGCAACGGGGTCATGGACGCGTTCCTGTCGCTCGGCTATTTCATCGCGCCCCTGCTCGGCTTCCTGGTCTTCCCGGCCTTCAGCCCGGACGACTCGTGGCGGGTGTTCTTCGCCATCGCGGCGTCGCCGATCCTGTATGCGCTGCTCATCCACTTCAAGCTGCCCGAGAGCCCGCGCTGGCTGGCCCGCAAGGGCCGCCGGGAGGAAGCCGAGCGCGCTCTGCAGGGGCTGGAAGACGCGACGCGGCGCGCCATCGGGCGCGAACTCGATCCGCCGGCGGCGGTCAGCGTGCCCAACGGTTCCTCGATCGGAGTCGACTCGTCGCAGCTGTCGCAGATCTTCGGCCCGCGTCTGATCAAGCGCACGGTGGTGCGGACGCTTTCCGCGACCGGGGTGTTCTTCATGTTCTACGTGGTGATGACGTACATGCCGACGATCTTCACCGAGCAGGGCTACAAGCTGCCGGCGTCGCTGCTGTTCACGGCGATCATCACCGGCGCGGCGCTGCCGGGCAAGCTGCTCAACGGCTACATCGGGGAATTCCTCGGCCGGCGAGCCGCCTACGTGATCTTCATGGGGCTTGCCGGGGTCGGGGCTCTGATGTTCGGCGTGGCGGGTTCGCTCGTCGGCGCCATCGCCTATGCCTGCGTCATGTCCTTTTTCGGCACCGGGGCCTTTCCGGCGATGAAGATGTCATTGGCGGAACAGTATCCCTTGCAGCTGCGCGCGACCGGGGCCGCCACCGTCGAAGCCCTGTCGCGCCTGCTCGGCGGAGTCGTGGGCGGCTACGCGATGCCGGTGCTGCTGCACCGCTTCGGCACGGAAGCCTCGTTCGTGACCATT
>JAJXTQ010000274.1 GCA_021783685.1 Pseudomonadota bacterium
TAGCCGAAATCGCCATCGATCCAGTAGAACACGTCGACGCCGTCAATGATCGCGTGGCGGAAGGCCGTTTCGTTCGTGTTCGGCAGTGCGCGCCGCACGTAGAGGGTGACGCGGCGCTCGATCCTGTCCTGGTACATGAACTGCGCGACCGGGCCGGTTTCGCCAGTGAGCAGGCGGCCGCCGAGCAGGTCGAATCCCTGCGCGCTGAAATCCGGCGCCTGCAGTTGCGTGCCGACGCGCTTGGACAACCAGGCCACCAGATGGTCGGCGTGGGCGGCGTCGACTTCGACCGGGTGGCGTGCTTCCGGGCTGAACACGGCATGGGCGATGGCCGCATCGCGGGCGAGATAGGCGGGGGCGGCAGGCGCCTGGCCGGGGGTGCCGAGGCCGATGGCGTAGCCGATCAGGCCGGTGACCAGCATGGCCAGCGTAGCGGCGATCGCCTTGAACGGCACGGGCAGGGCCGGGCGGCGC
This sequence comes from Pseudomonadota bacterium, assembly GCA_021783685.1. The sequence goes on from JAJXTQ010000274.1 coordinate 475, forward strand.
GTGGCGCGCACCAGATTCAGCGGCAGCGGTTCGTTGAGCACGGCGTCGAAGGCGGCATGCAGCGACTGGTTCTGTGCGGCCCAGGCCTGCACCCGCTCGGCGTCGGCCGGATGGGCCGCCAGCCAGGCCTCGACCTCGAGGCGGCGGGCCTCGGGCAGGGTGCCATCCACATAGGCGTGGAGTTCATGTTCGTGCACGTTGTCTGTCATTTCACTAGCTTCAATTTGGTCGCGGGTTCGCCCGCCAGCATGGCCCGCATGCGCTCGCGCGCACGCGAAAGGCGCGACATCACCGTGCCGGTCGGCACGTCCAGCACCTGGGCGGCTTCAGCGTAGCCGAATTGCTCCAGCCCCACCAGCAGCAGGACTTCGCGCTGTTCCTCGGGAAGTTGTGCCAGCGCGGCGTGGATGTCGCGCGCGGCCATCGCTTCCATCTGCCCGCCGCTCACCGGTTCGTCCAGCGCCTCCTCCATCACGGTTTCCTGCGGCCGCTTGATTCGGATCTGGTTGACGAAAAGATTGTGCATCAGGGTGAACAGCCAGGCGCGCAAGTCGCTGCCGGGCTGCCACAAATCGAGCTTGTTCAGCGCGCGTTCGAGCGTGTCCTGCACCAGGTCGTCGGCGCGATTGACGTCCCCCGTCAGCGCCCGGGCATAGCGGCGCAGGCGGGGGAGGTGCTCGATCAGGTCGGGGCGGACGCGCACTCAGGGCCTGGCGGTGCGCCACACGTTGTTGACGCCGTCGCCGGTCATGTCGCCCGGCTTCTGGTCCTTGATCCACAGGTAGAGCGGCTTGCCCTTGTAGGACCATTGCATGGAACCGTCGTCGCGGGTGATGACGGCGTAGTCGCCGCTGGCCTTGTCGGACGAGGAAGCGGTCAGAGGCGGCCACTTGATGGCGCAGTCGCCGTTACAGACGCTCTTGCCGGAGCCGGCCATGTCCTTGTCGAAGGTATACAGCGTCATCCCGGCCGGGTTGGTGAGCACGCCCATCCCGGTCTTGGCGGGCGATGCGGCGTAGGGGCTGGCGCAGGCAACCAGCATGCTCAGGGCAGCGAGGGAGGCGGTGAATGAGGTGTTCATGGCGTTTCCTTGTTAATGGGGTGGAGAGAAATGGGCAAGTCTGGGCTTGCATGGACGTGAACACCTGTGCCGCCCAGTTTATTCCCGCTCGAATCGATATTCTCCAGATGGCCGCTCTGACCAGGCCAAGGTCGATTAAAAATCGCTTGCGAAATTTTAAACATTTCAATTATCATTAAAATATGGAAACGAAAACCGTCGTCACCGCGCTTGCCGCCCTGGCCCAGGATTCCCGCCTGGCCATCTTCCGCGCGCTGGTCCAGGCCGGTCCGGCGGGCCTCGCTGCCGGCAGGGTCAGCGAACTCACCGGCATCGCGCCGTCCTCGCTGTCCTTTCACCTGAAGGAACTGTCGCACGCCGGCATGGTGAGTTCGCAGCAGGCGGGGCGCTTCGTCATCTACACCGCGAACTTCACGACCATGAACGCGCTGCTCGGTTTTCTCACCGAAAACTGCTGCGGCGGCAATCCCTGCTCGCCGGTTTGCACTCTCGCCTGTTCGACTGAAAAGGAACCCTCATGAAACGCCTCCACGTACACGTCGCGGTCGACGACCTGGCCGCCAGCATCACGTTCTATTCCACGATGTTCGCCGCCGAGCCGACCGTGACCAAGGACGATTACGCGAAATGGATGCTGGACGATCCGCGCGTCAACTTCGCCATTTCGGCGCGCGGCGCCGCACCCGGCCTCAACCATCTGGGCGTGCAGGTCGAAAACGCCGAGGAACTGGCCGAGATGAACGCGCGCCTGCAGAAGCTCGACGGCGAGGTGGTGGAGGAAATGGGCACCGCCTGCTGCTACGCCAAGTCGGACAAATACTGGGCGACCGATCCCACCGGCATCGCCTGGGAGACCTATCACACGCTCGACAGCATCCCGGTGTTCGGCGGCCAGGAAGCGAGCGGCTGCTGCGTTCCCGAGCCCGCTGTGGCCAAGGTATCGAGCTGCATCCCGGTCAAGGCCAAGCCGGCCGCGGGCGGCTGCTGCTGCTGAGTTTTTCTTTCATCAATCAAGGGAGCCATCGTGGCTGAAAAAACCTATACCGTGCTGGTGCTGTGCACCGGCAATTCCTGCCGCTCGCAAATGGCCGAGGTGCTGCTGAACCATGACCTCGCCGGCCAGGTGCGCGCGCTCTCCGCCGGCACCCGCCCGCAGCCGAAAGTGGCCGACGGCGCGATCGCGGCGTTGAAGCAGGCGGGCCTCAACACCGATGGCCTGCATCCAAAGGACATCGACGCGGTGATGAACCAGGACATCGACCTGGTGGTGACCGTGTGCGACAACGCCAAGGAAGCCTGTCCGATCTTCCCCAAGCCGATCCCGGCCATCCATCTGCCGTTCCACGACCCGCACGGCGAGCCGCTGGAGAGCTTTATTGCGGTGCGCGACGACATCCGCGATCGCCTGGTGGCGGCGGTGCGCGAGAAGCTCGGGTTGCAAGCGGCTGCGGCCTGAATCGGCATGAGCGCGCAGTGCGAAGTCACCGCAAAAGTGGCGGCGGGCGCGCCGATGAGCGTGTTCGAGCGCTGGCTCACGCTGTGGGTGGCGCTGTGCATCGTCGCCGGCGTGCTGCTCGGCCAGCTGTTCCCGGCGCCGTTCCAGGCGCTGGGGCGCATGGAAGTGGCGCAGGTGAACCTGCCGGTCGGCATTCTGATCTGGATCATGATCATCCCCATGCTGATGAAGATCGACTTCGGCGCCCTGCATCAGGTGAAGTCGCACTGGAAGGGCATCGGCGTCACGCTGTTCGTCAACTGGGCGGTGAAGCCGTTTTCGATGGCGCTGCTGGCCTGGCTGTTCATCCGACACTGGTTTGCGCCCTATCTGCCGGCGGAGCAGCTCGACAGCTACGTCGCCGGCCTCATCCTGCTGGCCGCAGCGCCCTGCACCGCGATGGTGTTCGTGTGGAGCCGGCTCACCGGCGGCGACCCGTATTTCACCCTGTCGCAGGTGGCGCTGAACGACACCATCATGATCTTCGCCTTCGCGCCCATCGTCGGCCTGCTGCTCGGGCTGTCAGCGATCGTGGTGCCGTGGGA
>JAJXTQ010000275.1 GCA_021783685.1 Pseudomonadota bacterium
TGCGGGCGCTGCCACCGTGTCTGCGGCCGCGACGTGCTGCAGATGGTGGGCGTTACCGAAGACGGCGAACAGATCGCCGTGGGCGCAGCCGGCGACGAGGATGACGATGAGGAATACGAGCGCAAGGTCATGACCATCGCCAACCAGATGAACTGCGTCGGCTGCGAGGCCTGCGCCAAGATCTGCCCCAAGAAGTGCTACACGCACACGCCGATGGAGGCGCCTTGATGGCCACCTTTGCACCGGCGGGCGCGAGTCTGCCGCCCGGCGGCCTGAATTTCCTGCTGCTCGGCTGCGCGCGGGACCCCGATGCGCCGGAAACCCGCGCCCTGGCCCGGGCCATCGCGCTGACCTGGGGTTGGCCGCTGGGACCCGCCAGCGGTGTGCTGGGCCTGCCGGAGACGGACAGTCGCGCCCTGTTCGATCAGCACTTCCCGGGTGCGCTGGCCTTGTTGACCGGCGTACACGCCCTCGGGGCACCGATCGCCAGCGATCCGCGCATCGACGAGTTCGCCGATCTGGCGGACCTGCTCCTGGGCCATCGCAAGGATCAGGGCGCGGGCGGGGCGTGGATCGCGCGCGCCGTGGCGGGGGGCTGCATGGGGGACAATCACCTCTGGGAGGATCTCGGCCTTCCCAGTCGCGCCAGCCTTTCGGCCCTGCTCAAGGCGCATTTCCCGACGCTGGTCGCCCGGAACACGCACAACCTGCGCTGGAAACGGTTTTTCTACCGCCAGCTCTGCCAGCGCGCCGAAATCAGCCTGTGCAAGGCGCCGAGCTGCGGCGTCTGCAGCGACTACGCCGCCTGCTTCGGCGGTGACGAGGACCATCACCTGCCCACACTCCGCAGCCTCGGTTGACACCCGCCTGCTGACCGCCATCGCTGCTTTGGGGGGTCGCTTATTCTATAATCGCCTGTCACCTGTCGCCTGATTTGCAACCGCAGCAGGTGAAAAAAATGGGTCGAATCGAAATCCATATCTACCGGCATCCGGAAAAGTCGGGGAACGAGGATCGCGCCCGCTGTCGACTGATCGGCTCGCAACAGGCATGTACGCTCTTTGACGTCGATATCGATCACCTTCAGATCCAGGTCGACTTCGTCTGCCCGCAATGACTGATTGGCGCCAAGCAACTTCCGGCAGCGGGAACAGCAGTGCCGCCTCGGCCTGGCTCCGTATCGGGCTGGCACCCGCTGCTTACCAGAAAGCCATTCAAGAGCACCATCCTGGAGTCGTACCGTGGGCTTCCCTGTCAATCGGGCACTTCAAAAGTAGAACCTTTGGCGGCTTGTTGGCGGTACTTGGCGGGGGTGAGATCGCCGAGTGAGTGGTGGGGTCGATCTGCCGGACGGGAATTGAAAGATGCGGCAACGAAATTCACCTCCTTGGATCGTTTCTTGGATAGTTTGCGCCTATGAGTGCTGATCCTTCGTTGCAGTTGACCCCTTGCCTGTCGGCTTCGCCACCGAACTGAAATACTACAGGCCATGATCCAGCGATACCGGATTTACATCGTCGCGTTGGTGCGTTGGTCTTTCAGGCGAGCGCCGGGGCTGCCCCGTCGAAAGCTACTGCCGAGTATTTTCAGAGCAGGATGTACCCTGCCATCGGCCCCTCTTTGGCGTCCGCAATGCGGGCGTGCATGTCGCAGGAGGGTGCCAGTATGGAAAAATTCACCGTGATTGCGAATGTTTCACAAGACGGCCGGTTCACAGACATAGCCCACCAACCAGCCACCAATACTGCGGCTTGTCTGGCCGCCGCCATGGCATCGTTTTGCGCGCCGCCGCCACCCACTTGCGACCATGGCGCATTGCCCATCGTCATTGATATGTCAGTTGCGCCATAACGACGTGGTCGATGGCGACTCAATTCACCGGCCTGCCCAGGCGCTACGCGACTCGCTTATCCGGCGCTATGCGCTCCGGCGGTCGACGTTTTTTTGACTGCTGTCGGCCTGTATCGTGACCGCAAATCCCGCAAGTGGCAGGTCGAGCGGCTGGGCGTGCTCCCAATCGACGACCTGCCGGATACGGTATCCAGGAAGCCCATGCCGGGCCAAATGCGGATTCCGCCGGGCTCAAAAGCCGGAGGCGAAACCCAACAGCTCGACGCTGATGTCCTCAGCGCCGGCGATGCGGGTCTGGCAGGCCAGGCGCGACTTGGAGCTCACGCCGACGATGCTGTCCAGCTTTTCGTTTTCCAGCGGGCTGATCTTGGACAGGCTCTTGCGGCCCGACTGAACGAAGATGTGGCAGCTGCCGCACTTGGCGTTGCCGTCGCATTTGTGGGGGATGGATTCACCAGCCGCCAGAATCAGTTCCAGCAGGGTTTGCCCCTCGGCGGCCTCGATGGTTTTTCCGGATGGCATGATGGTCAGCAGGGACATTTCAGCGACTCCTCAAGAGCAGGGGATACAACAAACGATCAATCAATCCATTTCCTCGATCCAGGCCATCTGGATCGCTTCCAGCACCCGTTCGTTGGAACGGGTGGGGTCATCGGCAAAGCCGTCGAGCTCGGTCACCCAGCGGTGCAGGTCGGTGAAACGCAGGGCGCGCGGATCCACATCCGGGTGATGATCGGCGAGCGACTGGGCGATCGGCAGCACGTCGGTCCATTTCATCGCGCGCTCCTTCAGTGTTCACGCACGAAGTTGCGGCTGTAGCGGGGAATTTCCACCACCAGTTCGCCGCTCTGCGGGACGCGCGCCTGGCAGGACAGGCGGGAGGTGGGTTCGAGCCCCCAGGCCTTGCCGAGCTGGTCTTCCTCGTCGTCGCTGGCCGCGCGCAGCGACTCGAAGCCGCGACGGATCACCACATGGCAGGTCGTGCACACACAGGCCTTTTCGCAGGCGTGTTCGATCGCGACGCCGGCGGTGAGCAGCGCGTCGGACAGGCGCGCGCCCGGCGTGGCTTCGACCTCTGCACCCTCGGGGCAGAGGTCCGGATGGGGGAGTACGGTGAGTCGGGTCACGTCAGCCTCCGATCTCGCCCACCCGGCGTCCGGCCAGCGCGGTGCGGATGTTGTGGTCCATGCGGCGCGCCGCAAACGGGTCGGTGAGCCGCTCCAGATCGGCCTTGGCCGCGGTGATCGCCGCGCTGCCGCGGCCGGCGAGGGTCGATTCCAGGCCTTCCAGCGCCTGCAGCAGCGTCGCGATCTCGGCATCGTCCAGCAGCGCCGCGCCGTCGGCGTTCAGCGCCGCGCGGGTGGCCTCGATCAGGCGCCGGGCTTCGACCTTCTGCTCGGCCAGGATGCGCGCAGCGGCGTCGTCCCCGGCGTGGGCGAGGGAGTCGGCGAGCATGCGCGTGATGTCCTCGTCGCTGAGGCCGTAGGACGGTTTCACCACCACCTGGGCGGCCACCCCGGTGGTCTGTTCGGTGGCCGAGACGCTGACGAGCCCGTCGGCGTCGACCTGAAACAGCACCTGAATGCGCGCCGCGCCGGCCGCCAGGGGCGGAATGCCGCGCAGATCGAAGCGTGCCAGCGAGCGGCAGTCGGCGGCCAGGTCGCGCTCCCCCTGCAGCACGTGCAGGCTCATGGCGCTCTGGCCGTCCTTGAAGGTGGTGAAATCCTGGGCGCGGGCGATCG
>JAJXTQ010000276.1 GCA_021783685.1 Pseudomonadota bacterium
CATCTGCACGATTTGCAGCCGCTGGCCGATGGCGAGACTGCCTTCGAACCAGGCCAGGTTGCTCGGGTTGAGCAGCAAGCCGGCCTGCGGCAGCCAGCGGCGCAGATCCCGACCGATCAGATCCTCGTGGCAGATCAGGATGCCGATGCGCGCAGCCCCCAGGTTCAGCGGCCCTTGACCCGGCGAACCCGGAGCCAGATCCTTCAGTGGGATATCGAGCGCGGCGGTAAACCAGGAGAAGCCGGCCGGGCTGTATTCGCCGAAGGGCATCAGCCTCACCTTGTCGTAGCGCGCGATCCGGTCCGCATCCGGCGCGATCTCGATGACGCTGTTGTGGCCCTCGGCATCGGCCGAGCTCGTGGCGATGCCGAGAAACAGGTGGCTGCGGCTAGCCCGGCTGTAACGCTGCAATTCGCTCAGAATGTCGCCAGGCAGATCGTTCAAGGATGCGGCGAAGGCCGTCTCCGGCGTCACGATCAGGTCGGCTGCGCCCCGTTCGATCAGCGCGATCAGGCGCCGCAATTGTCGTCCCGCATAGCGGGGGGCGAACTTCCGGTTCTGCGGCACGCCGGTCTGGAGCAGACGAAAGTAGAGCGCCGGACCGGTCGGCTGCACCCAGGCCACACCGCCCAGGGCATGGCCGCCTGCGACCACAGCCGCGATAATCAGCGCGCTGGAACGAACGCTGGCACGGCCGGCGGCCAATGTTGCGCTCGCGCCATAGCCGAGAAAGCTCAGGCCATAGACGCCGGCGACGGGCGCGTAGCCGGTCAGAGGCGTGTCGATGAGGCTGTAGCCCAGGGACAGGGAGGTGAAGCCGTTGAACAACAGGCTGCGGCTCCACTCGGCCAGCGTCATCAGCGCGGCGAGAGCAACAGCCGACGACAGCTTGCCGCCATCGCCCGTCAGCCGCCAGAACGCGCAGGGCAGTGCCGTGAACAGCGCCAGATAGCCGACGAAGGCTGCGGTCGCGAGCGCAGCGGGCAGCAGGGCCAGTCCCGAGTGCCGGTGCAGCGCCGTCAGCACCCAGCCGTGACCGGCAAGATGCAGCGCCAGGCCGAAGGCCAGGCCGAGGATACCGGCCTGCCGGGCGGTCCGCGTCGTTTGCAGCAGGCGGAACAGGATGGCGTAGGCCAAGAGCGGCAGCGGCCACCAGTCGAACGGCGCCCAGCCCAGGACGCAGATCCCGCCGGCTAGGCCCGCCGCGCCCGGAGCCGCCGCTTTCCGCAGATTGCGCATGTCAAAATTACCCACCAATGAAAATGCCAATATCATAGTTCGTTTATGCCGGAGCCTACCGGATGTCATAAATGCACCCTGTTTCAGCTTGATCTCCACAAATTTTCTCTGTAAAGTAAGAAAGTAATGCCGTCCTTACAGGAGGATGAAATGCTGGCAGTCGCCAAGATTACAGCGAAGGGACAAACCACCATCCCGCAGGATATTCGCGCCGCACTGCACATCGCGGCGGGCGATCTGATTGCCTGGGAAGTCGGTGCTGATGGGACGGCGACGGTGCGCCGTGTACAGCCGCTGGACATCGAATACTTGCGTGCCGTCGAAGGCACGCTCTCCGAATGGGCCGGCGCCGCTGACGAGGAAGCCTATCGTGAGCTTTGAGCGGTATACGGTGGTGCGCGTACCCTTCCCCTTCACCGACCACAACACCACCAAAAATCGACCCGCGGTGGTGCTCTCCGACCCGCTTGCTTTCAATACACCGGCCGGTCATTCGTTGATGGCGATGATCACCTCGCAGGCCAATGCCCCCTGGCCGCTCGACAGCACGCTCACCGACCTGACCGCCGCCGGTTTGCCCGCCGCGTCCAAGGTGCGCTTCAAACTGTTCACCCTCGACCATCGACTGGTGCGGGGCGAGATCGGCAAGCTGTCGCCGGCCGATGTCGCCTCTGTCCGCGCGGGGCTGGCCAGCTTGCTGGGTGGATAAACGCGAGCCGCAGGAGAAACCATGTGAGCGAACGCATGTTGAAAATACCCTTCAAGTAATGGCGAGGAAGTGAAATGCGCTACTGGCTGATGAAATCCGAGCCATCGGTGGTCGGCGTGGACCACGTGCTGGCCATGCCCGACCAGACGGTCGCCTGGTGGGGCGTGCGCAACTACCAGGCGCGGAACTTCATGCGCGACCAGATGCAGGTCGGCGACAAGGTACTCTTCTACCACTCCAACTGCCCGGAACCGGGCATCGCGGGTCTGGCCGTCGTCGCCCGGCGGGCCTACCCCGACGAGACCCAGTTCGATCCGGACAGCCACTACTTTGACCCCAAGGCGAGCCGCGACAATCCGCGCTGGATCAATGTCGATGTGCGCGTGACCCGAAAGACGCGCCTGATCGCCCTTCCCGAATTGCGCGCCCATCCCGAACTGGCTCAGATGCGCACCTTGCAGCGCGGCAACCGTCTGTCGATCACGCCGCTCGATCCGGCCGAGTGGCGCTTCATCTGCGAGAAGCTGCTGGGGGTGGCGTCGTGAGCCGCTGACGCTTAGACGCGGGCCAGCAACTGGCCGCCGCCGAAGCTTGCGCTCGCGCCCACCCGTCCGCCCAGGACCAGCTTCACGGCGCAGTACTTGAACTCGGGAATCTTGCCGTAGGGATCGAGCACCGGATTGGTCAGCATGTTGGCGGCCGCTTCGTAGTAGCAGAAGGGAATGAACAGCGCGCCCCGCGGGATGCCGTCGTCGGCGCGGGCGTAGAGCGAGACGCGCCCGCGGCGCGAGGATACGGTGATCACGTCGCCCGGGCGGGCACCGAGGGCCGCCAGATCCAAGGGATGGACCGAGGCCACCGGATCGGGCTCGATGGCGTCCAACACGCCGGCGCGGCGGGTCATGCTGCCGGTGTGCCAGTGCTCCAGCTGCCGGCCGGTGATCAGCACCACCGGGTACTCGGCATCCGGGCGCTCCGCCGCCGGGATGATGTCAGCGGGCACCAGACGCGCCCGCCCGCTTGTCGTCGGGAAACGCTCGATGAACACCACCGGCTCGCCCGGGTCGCCCTCCCGCTCGCAGGGATGGGTGACGCCGGACTCGGCTTCGAGGCGCGCCCAGGTGATGCCGGCGATCGAGGGCATCGCGCGGCGCATCTCGTTGAAGACTTCCTCCGGACCGGCGTAATTCCAGTCCAGGCCGAGACCGCGGGCCATCTGCTGGACGATCCACAGATCCTGACGCGCTTCTCCGGGCGGCGTTAGCGCCTGCCGGCCGAGTTGCACCAGGCGGTCGGTGTTGGTGAAGCTGCCGGTCTTCTCGGGGAAGGCCGAGGCCGGCAGGACCACGTCGGCGAGATAGGCGGTCTCGGTCAGGAAGATGTCCTGTACCACCAGGTGTTCGAGCTTGGCCAGCGCGCCCCGGGCGTGGTGCACGTCCGGGTCGGACATCGCGGGATTCTCGCCCATCACGTACATGCCGCGGATCTTGCCGGCGTGCACCGCGTCCATGATCTCGACCACGGTGAGCCCGGGCTGGGCGTCGAGTTGGGTCTCCCAGAGGGCTTCGAACTTCGCCTGCGCCGCCGGCACATCGACCCGCTGGTAGTCGGGATACATCATCGGGATCAGGCC
>JAJXTQ010000277.1 GCA_021783685.1 Pseudomonadota bacterium
GTGCGGCGCCGGTGATCCTCGCGCGGGCCCACCTCCAGCGGACGCGCCCGCGCGCGCTGCTGATCAACACGGGCAACGCCAACGCCGGCACGGGCGCGGCGGGTGAGGCGGCGGCGCGCGCCTGCTGCGCTGCGCTGGCCGAACGGCTCGGCTGTGCGCCCGAGGCCGTGCTGCCGTTTTCTACCGGCGTCATCGGCGAGCCCTTGCCGGTCGATCGCCTGACGGCGGCGCTGCCGGCAGCCGTGGCGGCGCTTGCCCCCGACGGCTGGGCCGACGCCGCCTGGGGCATCATGACCACCGACACCCAGCCCAAGGCGGTCAGCCGCGCCTTCGCGCGGGACGGGCAGACGGTCACGGTGAACGGCATCGCCAAGGGCGCCGGCATGATCCGCCCCAACATGGCCACCATGCTGGCCTTCGTCGCGGTCGACGCGGTCATCGACGCGGCCGACCTGCAGAGCGCCCTCGAGGGTGCGGCGGCCGGCAGCTTCAACCGCATCACCGTCGATGGCGACACCTCCACCAACGACGCCTGCTGCCTCATCGCCACCGGCGACGGTCCGCGCCTCACCCCGGCCGATCCCGCCTGGCCCGCGTTCCAGGCCGCGCTGGACGAGGTCTGCCGGCAACTGGCCCAGGCCATCGTGCGCGACGGCGAGGGCGCCACCAAGTTCATCACCGTGGCGGTCGAGCAGGCGCGCGATGCCGCCGAGGCGCGGCAGGTGGCCGATGCCATTGCCCACTCACCGCTGGTCAAGACGGCGTTCTTCGCCAGCGATCCCAACTGGGGCCGCATCCTGGCCGCGGTCGGTCGGGCCGGCCTGAGGGAGCTGGGGCTGGGGCGCGTGGCGATCGATCTGGACGAGGTCGGTGTGGTGCGCGGCGGCGGGCTCGATCCGGCCTATCGCGAGACCGACGGCCAGCGGGTCATGGCGCGCACCGACATCACGATCGCGGTGCGCCTGGGTCGGGGCGAGGCCGCGGTGCGCATCTGGACCTGCGATCTCGGCCACGACTACGTGCGCATCAACGCGGAATACCGCACCTGAAGTGATCGCCGATCCCGCGCCGGTTCGCGTCGCCGTCGGTTTCCTCACCGATGCGGCCGGGCGCGTGCTGGTGGCGCGTCGTGCCAGCGGAAAGCCATGGGCCGGCTACTGGGAGTTCCCCGGCGGCAAGCAGGAAGCCGGGGAAAGCCGCTTGCAGGCGCTGCGCCGCGAACTGCGCGAAGAACTCGGCATCGAAGTCTCCGGCGCCACCCCCCTGATCCGACTCCCGCCGGAGCCGGATGCCGCGCTACCGGTCGTGCTGGATGTCTGGCGCGTCACCGCTTATGGCGGGACACCCGCGGGCTGCGAAGGGCAAACCGTGGCCTGGGTCACGCCCGATGAGCTGGACCGATTGCCCATGCCGCCGGCCAACCGTATCATCCGTCGCGCCGGTCGCCTGCCGGATCGATACCTCGTGACCCCACCGGACCCGATGCCCTTGACGCGCCTGATCGAGAACCTGCGCTGCGCGATCCGAGCCGGAATTCGGCTGATCCAGGTGCGGCGGCCCGACGCCACGAAGGCCGAACTCGCGGCCGTGGCCGCAGCGCTCCGGCCCGACCGCGCCGCCGGGGATGTGCTGTTGCTGCTGAACGGCGCACCCGGGGACGCGCACGCGCTGGGCTATGACGGCGTCCACCTCAACGGCGCCCGTCTGGCGAGTCTGGCGGCGCGGCCGGATCGATTGGCATGGATCGGCGCCTCCTGCCATGACGCGACCGACCTGGCACGGGCGCGTGCCTTGGCACTGGATTTCGCCGTGCTTTCGCCGGTACGGGCGACACCGGGACACGCGCGGGTGGCGCCCCTGGGTTGGCGACGCTGGGCACGGCAGGTGCGGGCCGCCGGTCTGCCGGTCTACGCCCTCGGCGGCATGGCCGGCGCTGACCGGGATCGCGCGCGGCGGCTGGGCGGACAGGGCATCGCCGCCATCCGCGGCTTGTGGCCCGCATGCGCCTGAGCCGCGCGCCGATCCGGCGTGACGGCCCGGCGTCGTCGCCCCTCGCCCCGATGCGGTCGCAATGACGGCCGACGGCCCGGATTTCAAGCGCGGGCTGGCGCGCTGGCGGACGCCGCTGCTGCTGATCGTCGTGGCGCTCATCGGTGCGGCGGTGCTGGGCGGATTGCGGCATCTGGTTCAGAGCCTGGATTACGACGCCTTGATGCGCGCCATGGCCACGACGCCCATCGATCGGGTCGCGCTCGCCGTCCTGGCGACGATGCTGAGCTATCTCGCCCTGACGGGCTATGACTTCTCCGCCCTGCGCTATCTCGGGATCCGCCTGCGTCCCGCCACGACCGTCCTGACCGCCTTCATGGCCTATGCGGTCGGCAATTCCGTCGGGCTCGGCGTCATGACGGGCGGCGCCGTGCGCATGCGCCTCTACACCGCTGCCGGCCTCGATACCGGTCAGATCTTTCGCATCATCGGCTTCAACGCGGGCGCCTTCGGGCTCGGCGTCACGGTTTTCGGGGCCGCGGGCATGCTGGTGGGCGCCGACCAGGTCACCAGCCTCCTGCCGCTGCCGGCGGCGCTGCTGCGGGGCGCGGCCGGCATGACCCTCCTGGCCGTTGCCGCGCTCATCGGCCTGTCGGCATGGCGTGGCCAGGTGCGCCTGTTCGGGCGCAGCTTGGAGTTGCCCTCGGCCGGGCTGCTGACGCAGCAAATCCTGATTTCGGTGTTCGATCTCGCCGCCTGCGCTGCGGCGCTGTGGTTTCTGATGCCCGACACCGACGTGTCGTTCGCCGGCTTTCTGGTCTATTTTGCGATTGCCATCAGTCTGGGCGTCCTCAGCCACGTCCCGGGCGGCCTCGGCGTTTTCGAGGCGGTGATGCTGCTGGCCTATGGAGCCCGGGCCGACACCGAATCCATACTCGGCGCCCTGATCCTGTTTCGCGGCGTCTATTTCCTGCTGCCGCTCGCCGTGGCAACCCTGCTGCTGGCCGACCACGAGTGGCATCGTGCCACCGACACCCCGGTGGGTCGGGCTGCGGCGCGCACCTCCCCGGTCCTGCTGGCGATCCTCGTCTTCATCGCCGGCATCTGGTTGCTGGCATCGGGCGCGACGCCGACCACGGCGGCCGCGACGGACATCCTGACGCTGCATGTCCCGCTGGCCGTGGTCGAGATTGCCCACCTGCTCGGCGGCGTGGCGGGTCTGGCCCTGCTCTTCGTCGCGCGAGGCCTGTTGCATCGCCTGGATGCCGCGTGGTGGGCGGCGGTGGTGCTGACCCTGGCTGCGGCCGTGCTCGCGCTCCCCAAGGGCATCGCCTGGACCGAGGCGGCCGGTCTTTCGATCCTTGGCATGTTTCTTTGGGTGTTCCGGGCGGAATTCAACCGTCGGTCGACCCTGCGGATGCAGGTGTTCGAGACCGAATGGCTCATCGCCGTCGGTTTGGTCGTCGCGGCCATGATCTGGTTGCTGTTGCTGAGTTATCGCGACGTCGAATACCGCCACGACCTGTGGTGGCAGTTTGCCTTCGATGCCCATGTGTCACGTTCGCTGCGTGCCATCACGCTGACCGCCTTT
>JAJXTQ010000278.1 GCA_021783685.1 Pseudomonadota bacterium
GCGGTGGCGAGCAGCACAAGGCCGCGGGCGGCGCGCGACCGCGCGCCTCCTCTTCTGACTTACGGCCGCATGTTTGAGCGCGGCGTCCGCAGGACGCTGCGCGAGTTCGGCCGTGCGCCCGCGGACTGCGCAGCGCAGCGCAGTCGCCCCGCAGGGGCGACCACCGCGTAGGCGGTCCTGGCGGAGTGCAGCCGCCACTCGCCTGCGTGTTGCCGGCGTCATCGCCGCAATCGCACGCCCATTCCCTGCGCCGGGCAATCCGCTCAGCCCACCAATGGGTCCATTTTTCCTTCGCGCCAGTATTAGCGAAGCACTACACTGATATGGTCGTTTGTGTCAACAGGGGATGGTTTTTTCATTCGGGGTATTGGGCGATGGCCACAAGTCTGAGTGCAACGACGATGGATCAGACTGATATCCGTGGGTTGGTTACCACTGTTTGAGAGTCCGTCGCGGAAGCTGCCTCGGTCTAGTTGCGCAGGTTGCCCATAGGGTTCTGGGATAGTGTAGATGAGGGTTCTTCCTATCGTGATTCGTAGCGCATCGCCCAATACCCCGGATCCGATCTTAAGTTGCTGCTGGTACGACAACCTCTCTGGCAATTGCCCAGATGAAGCCGGTGAGTTCGCGCGCGGTTGCGATGCAAACCTTGTTGACCTGTACGCCGCGGCGCTGCAGGTGGGCGAAGCGGCCGCACAGCCGTACCTGGGCCTTCCAAGCGTGTTTGCAGATCGCTTCGGGCTGTCCATCCTGACGGCCCTTGAGGGCGTTGCTCAGGCGTGCCGGGTAGCGGTAGTTCCAGGCCGCCTCGGTGAGCAGACGCCGGACGTGGCTGTTGCCGGTCTTGGTGATGGTGCCGCGTCGTACCGTGTTGCCGCTCGATTGCTCCGAAGGTACCAAGCCCAGGTAGCTCATCAGATTGCGCGGGTGGGAAAAGCGCTGGATGTCGCCAATCTCGGCCACCAAACCAATGGCGCTGACGGTATCAATTCCACGCAGGGTACGCAATGCCGATACGACCGGCCCAAAGCGCCAAGCGCTGGTGATTTGCACCAGCGCCTGATCCAGGCGAGCCAAACGTTCGTCGGCTCCCTGAACAGCCAGGACGTACTCGGTGAAGGCCAACTGATCGGCGGTGTGCTCAAATGCCTGATCGGCCAGCCAGCGCGCGTGAGTCTTGTTCCAGGACGTCTTGCCCGCATAGATTCGGCCCTGGCGCAGCAAGAACGCTTTCATCTGCTGGCGGGCTTTGAGGCGCATCCGCACGGCGTCTTCCCGGGCACGCCACAGATTGCGCAAGGCTTCATGCTCGAGGTCCGGAACCCAGATCGCCTTGAGCTCCCCGGCGCGCAGCAGCTCGGCAAGACGGGCGCTGTCGCGCCGATCGGTCTTGATGCGATCCCCGGGGCGGCGCGGGATCAGCGAGGGAGCCACCACCTGGCAGCCGTAGCCCTCCTGGACAAGACGCCGATGCAGTCCGTATCCCGTCGGACCCGCCTCGTAGGCAACCAGTTGCGTGGCCGGCGCCCCAAGCTTGCGCAACACCTTGAGCAAGGCCGGCACGTCGTGCCGGATGGTTCCTCGAAACTGACTCGCCTCCCGCCCCGTATCACACACCGAAATCGAGATCGTTTCCTTATGAACATCCAGCCCGACAAAGAACTTGATATCCTTCTCCATGGCTCGTCTCCAGAAGGTCTGCGGCTGGCCCATCCAACCGCATGTGGTTCGGCACACCTCGGCGCGCAACCCACGATAGCGGAGACGAGCCTCCTACCGTACGGCCATTCTGTCTAGCGCAGCGGCATGATCGTGTCGCCGTCGACGCGCACCCGGGTTCCGGGGCCGAAGGGCGGCGGCGTGCTGCCGCGGATCGTGCGGGCGCGGCCGTTGTCCATGTGGATGTCGATCTGGTATTCGGTCTTTTCGTGGGTCCGTTTTTCAACGGTGTTGCCGGCGAGCGCGCCGCCCAGCGCGCCGACCACGGTCATGGCGGTCCGGCCGTTGCCTTCTCCCATCTGGTTGCCCAGCACGCCGCCGAGCAGGCCGCCGGCGACGGCGCCCAGGCCCGTGTCGTGACCGGCCACCTGGATTCTGCGGACCCCGACCACGACGCCGCAGTCGTAGCAGGCGGCCGGCGCCGCCGCCCCCATGGGGCGCGGGGCGCCGGTGGGCGCGTAGCCGGGCGCCGCGCCGCGGGCGGGCGCTCCCGGCAAAGGCGGCGGGGGCGGATATCCCGCGCCCGCGCTTGCGGACGGAGCGGGGTTGCGGACGCCGGGCACGATGTACACGACGGCCGCGCCCACGGCGACGGCGACGGCGGCGATCGCGGCAACGGCGACGAGGGGACGAAGCGGAGACCGGACGTTCGGATCCGGGGAATTGGGCTGCTGGCTCACGGCGATTCTTCTGCAATCCTGATGCGGAACGGCCCTTCCATGTTCCGCCCTTTTTCGCGCCAAGGAAAGCGGATCGATCCCGGAATGTCGGTAGCCTGAACGTGTAGCCTTGTCTGCCGGGGCACCGGACGGTGGAGGAGCGCTTGGACAAGCCGAAGCTGGAAGAATTGCTGGCACGCGCCCGCGCGCTCCAGGAAGAAATCGAAGAGTCGTATCGCCAGGCGCACGAAGATCTGGAACAGCGGCGCGCGCGGCTCGCGGTCGGGTTTCTGCACTGGCAGCGCGAGCATCGTGTCGGCGTGTTCCGTTTCCTCGCGCAGTCGCGACCGCTGGTCGTGTTGACGGCGCCGGTGATCTATCTCGGATGGCTGCCGTTTCTGTCGCTCGACCTGTTCGTCACGATCTATCAAGCGATCTGCTTCCCGGTCTACGGCATTCGCAAGGTGCGGCGCGCCGATTACCTCGTCTTCGATCGCGGTCATCTGGCCTATCTGAATTTCATCGAACGGTTCAATTGCTTCTACTGTTCCTACGGCAACGGCGTCATCGCATACGCCCGCGAAGTGGGCGCGCGTACCGAGCAATACTGGTGTCCGATCAAGCATGCGCGCCGCATCGCCGGCGCGCACGAGCACTATGCGAAGTTCCTGTCGTACGGCGACGCCGAGGCCTATCGCAACGAACTGGAAACCCTGCGCAAGGATCTCGACGGCGGCGAGTAGCTGCGCCGGGCGCCGCGCTCAGGCCGCGCTTCGGCGCACCAGGCTCCGGCCGGAGGGCCAGGCGGCGAGGGTGACCGCGCCGATCACCGCGGCGCCGCCGGCGATCTGCGTCAGCGTCGGCGCCCGTCCTTCGAGGACGGAAAACGCCATCGAGCTCACCGGCACGACGTTCATGAACAGGGCCGTGCGCGCGGCGCCCAGACGCGCGATTCCGGAATTCCAGAACAGGTAGGACAAAACGGTGCCGCCCAGGCTCATCGCCATCAGGGAGACGAACGCGCCCGCATGCGGCACGGCGACCCGCGCGTGCGCCAGCGCGGCGGCCGCGCTCAACGCCAGCCCGCCGGTGAGCATGACGGCTGCGGTGTTGGCGAACCCATCCACGCCGCGGGGCATCATCCTGCCCGTCAGCACGTTGTAGATCGCCCAGCAAAAGCTGCCGGCCAGCATCAGG
>JAJXTQ010000279.1 GCA_021783685.1 Pseudomonadota bacterium
GAGACAACCATGAGCAAGATCCTCGTCATCGCAGAACATCTGCACGGCAAACTCAACCCCGCCACCGCGCGTGCCGTCAGCGCCGCCATCGCGGTGAAGCCCGACGCCATCGACGTGCTGGTGCTGGCCGACGCGCCCGACGCGGTTGCCGTCGAAGCGGCAAAGATCGAAGGCGTGAGCCGCGTGCTGACCGTCGCCAAGCCCGAAAACGCCCATCCGCTGGCCGCCGTGCTCGCCCCGCAGATCGCCCGGGCCGCCGCCGGTTACAGCCACGTGTTCGCGCCCTCCACCACCTTCGGCAAGGACGTCGCCCCGCGCGTCGCCGCCCTGCTCGGCGTGGCCCAGGTCAGCGACGTGATGAGCGTGGAGGCCAGCCATACCTTCAAGCGCCCGATCTACGCGGGCAACGCCATCATCACGGTGGAAGCCGATGCCGCCCATACCGTGGTCGCCACCATCCGCACCGCCTCCTGGCCGGCCGCCGCCAGCGGCGCCCACAGCGCGCCGATCGAGGCGCTGAGCATCGACGTGGTGCTGCCCACCCACACCCGCTTCGTCGAACTCAAGCAGGGCAGCAGCGATCGCCCCGACCTGCAGAGCGCCAGCAAGGTGGTATCCGGCGGCCGCGGCGTCGGCTCGAAAGAAAACTTCGAGATCATCTACAAATTCGCGGACAAGATCGGCGCCGCCGTGGGCGCCTCGCGCGCCGCCGTCGACGCCGGCTACGTGCCGAACGAAATGCAGGTTGGCCAGACCGGCAAGATCATCGCCCCCGAGCTGTACATGGCGATCGGCATTTCCGGCGCCATCCAGCACCTCACCGGCATCAAGGACGCCGGCACTATCGTGGCGATCAACAAGGATGGCGAGGCGCCGATCTTCGAGATCGCCGATTTCGGGCTGGTGGGGGACCTGTTCAAGATCATTCCCGAGCTGGAAGCGGCGCTGGGCTGATCCGCCGTCGGCAATACCGATCCGGCCAGTAAGAACGCTATCTCCACCGTTAGTCCAGAGCGAAGCGAAGTCGAAGGGCACGTGTCCACCGGAAACGGATCGTGGATCCGGCGTCCTGACAACGCGCCTGCTCGCGAAATGCGTGCAATCGGCCGGCGCAAGACACGGCAATCACCCGATCCAATAGCCGGCAATTGGGCGGACATTGATCGCATCATGGTGACGTCCAGGCCCCTTCGACTGGCCGGAGCCGGGCGCAACTAGCGGCACGCGTGACAACTGAGGGCTCTCCGGAAGCCGCATTGCGTCGGCCGGCGCGCGGGAATGGCATCGTCACTGACCTGCGCGCGCTGATGAGTCGTGACGTGCAGGACATCGCCCGGGTACGCGACGTAGGGGAAGTATCCCGCCGTCAAAGAACGCGTTCACCCCTCCCGTGGATTGATGACCGTTGGTATCGCGAATCCATGATCTGGCGGTGTACGGATACCTGCCATCACTACATTTCGGCACCCATGTGGGTGCATGATGGCGTGTGGTCGTTTGCGTCAACGGAAAGTGCTTGGGAGCGTTGTTCGAGCCTTTAACGAGTGCCTGCCCCGGGAGCCCAGATGCCCAAATCTGTTCGATCAAGCGGACCCCGGCCGATCTTCGTCATTGGCTCATACCGATCCGGCACCAGTGTCATGACCTGGGCGCTGGGCCAGCACCCGAACCTCTTTCCTTTGGAAGAGACCCATTTCATCTACAAGCTGGCCGTCGATCTCGATTACCTTTACGAAATCGGCTCACGCCCGGGGCTTCGCTCCTTCATCGGCTTGGCGCAGCTCACCCCCCACCAGTTCCGCACCCACTTCGGTCAGGCCTGCACCAACCTCATCGAATCATCCCGGCAACGGATCGTCAGTCACGCGTACTCCAACAAGTTCCTCGACAAGCGCACGACCAACATCAATCTCAAGTTCTCCGCCCAGGATCCCAAGCGGCGCTGGGTCGACGGCACACCGGAAAACGCACATTACGTGCTGCCCCTGCTGCGTTTGTTTCCGGAGGCGAAGTTCATCCATATCCTGCGCAACCCGAAGCAGGTCGCTGCCTCACTCATGCATTTCTCCTCCATCGGCGCTCGCGACTACGCGGAGGATGAGGCGTATCGCACCTGGGCTCGCATGGTGGATGCCTGCATGCTTGCCGAGGAGGCATTGGGCCCGGAACGGGTGTTGCGCGTTCGCTATGAAGATATCGTCACGGATCCGCAAGAAGTCTTGCGGCGCTGCCTTGCCTTCGCGGGTGAGGAATTCCACTCCGAATGTTTGCTGCCGCTTCGCGAAAAGATCAACAGCTCCCGTTACGGCGACATTGGCGATGACAGCATCGTTGCCAATATCAACGCGCCAGAGCCCTGGATCCGCGAGGCATTTGGGCTCTATCGCCGACTGGTTGATGGCCCACGTCAAACGACCGGGAGACTCGCTGCATTCCGTAGCCTTCAACGCAAGTTGCGGGAGTATGAGTTGGGCCTGCGCCCTGACGAG
Organism: Pseudomonadota bacterium; assembly: GCA_021783685.1. The sequence continues at coordinate 2,490 of JAJXTQ010000279.1, forward strand.
AACGAGAGACTCTTCGCCGAGTTGAACGAAGCGAAGGCACGCTTGAAGGTATTGGAAACACCGATGCGTATCCTTGATTGGGGTCCGCGGGACATCGTCGCCGGCGAGCCGTTCAATATTCAGCCAGACGGCCGCAGCGCCCTGTGGGTCAAGACACACCATGCCCCTCTGGATACCGTTATCGAAGTGGGTGGCGTTGCATTGGAAAGCTCGGTACACAGCGATGGGGAATTTGTAACAGCGTTGGTGCCACCCGAAGTGACCAGTCAACCATGCCGCCTTGCACTGACCTTGCGCAGCGTGCAAACCGGGGAAGTCGCCGGCCCGCTGATCTGCACACCGGTCGCTCGGAATGCAATAATTCAACGTCTGATTCACCAGGTGCAGGACAAGCTATGACGGCACGACATGCCCGCAACTTTTTGCTACTGACCACAGCGGCGCTTGCCTTGGCAGCCTGCCAGCGCTCTGCTGACACCGCACCGGCCTCGACCGCGTCGACCGCAGCATCCGGCTCAAGCCCGCGCTCACAATTCATCAACCTGACGCCGAGTTCACTGGCTGCTTGCACCCCGGCCACCGCGATCACTGTGAAATGGGATCTCAAAGGCAGCCATCCCGGTGTCCAGACGATCGACATCTACGTTGGCGCCGGCGCCGGTGCAAAGCTGTTCGCCGAGGGCGGCCCCAGCGGCGAATCAAGAACGGGCACCTGGGTTCATCCAGGCACCGTCTTCACCCTCAGGGACAAGGCCGATGGCAAGCAACTGGACCAGGCGCGTGTCGGTGGGCCGAACTGCCCTGAATGACGCGCATGGCCGGCGGCCAGGACCGCCATGGCCGCCGCCCGGGTACTGTTAAAATCGCCAGACGGAATGGCGACGGCAACACGCTGTTGCCGGATATGAATCGGTTACGCATTGCCGCTGCCCTGCCCGATATCACCGTGACAGGTATGGTTGCGGAGAGGCTTTGCGCCAAGGACTCCTGATGGATTTGAATTGCTTCAAGGCCTACGACATCCGTGGCCGGGTTCCGGACGAACTGAACGAGGAACTGGCGCGGCGCATCGGCATGGCCACGGT
>JAJXTQ010000280.1 GCA_021783685.1 Pseudomonadota bacterium
CACCGGGGCTCTATGCGCTGCCCCGCTCGGCTGCGGGGCGGGCACTGCTGCTCGGCGCGCTGGACGCGCGCTTTGCCTGGGACGCCTGCCCGGAACTCAATCTCGGCGGCGCGACGCTCTACCGGCTCGCGAGCGGCGACATGCGCCGCACGGCCGGGCTGCTGTGCTGCCATCAGGCGATTGCGGCGCAAGGTGCAGTCACCTTCATGCTGCTGGGCGAATGGGACGCCGCGCTCGATGCCGAGCCGTGGCGCTACCGCTGGCGGCACTGGGAGGCCGGCGCGCTGGGGCAGGCGCTCTACCTCAACGCCGAAGCCGCGGGCCTGCGCGGCACGGGGATCGGCTGCTACTTCGATCCGGCGGTGCACGAGGTGCTGGGGCTGTCGGACCGGCGCCTGCAGAGCTTCTATCACTTCACCATCGGCCGACCGCTGCTCGATGCGCGCATCCAGTCCCTGCCGCCCTACGCACACCTGCAAGGCGACCGGGACCACCGCCTGGGTTTCAGCAGCAGCGGTTGACGCCGCTGGAGAAGCGCTCGTGGTGATGCCGGCGGATGAAGGCGCGCCGGGACAGCGGCGCTTGCCCGGGATGGGCCGCGTGGTGGTGGGCGAGATAGCGCTCATAGGCGTCGTCGCCGCTCCACTGACGGAACAGCGCCCACGCCTGCCGCAGCCGGTCGAGCCCGGGTCTGATCCCGGCCGTCATGCGCGCTCGCCTTGCGCCAGATCGAGGTCCGACGCGGCGGCGCTCTCGCGCAGCGGCAACACCGGCCGCCCCGCCGCCACGCGCCAGACGGTGTAGGCCATGTCGAGCACGATGATCCACAAGAGGGCGGCGAAAAACACCGTGAGCCAGCCGTCGACGTGCAGGTTGAAGATGAGCTGCGGCGCCACGGCCGCCTTCTCGGGCGGCAGGGCGCCGGAGGCGAGACGCTCGGCCAGATCGCGCGCGCCGGCGAAGAAGCCGATGCGCGGATCGGCGCTCAGCACCTTGTAGGCCGCGGCCGTGGTGGTGACGATGATGAGCCACAGCAGCGGCAGCCCCGTCACCCACGCATACCGCAGCCGGCCCGACTTGGCGAGGATGCCGGTAGCGACCGACAGCGCAATGGCCGCCAGCATCTGGTTGGAGATGCCGAACAGCGGCCAGAGGATGTTCACCCCGCCGTTGGGATCGAGCACGCCCATGCGCAGGAAATAGCCCCAGGCGGCCACCACCAGCAAGGAGCTGAGCAGCACCGACGGCGTCCAGGAGGTGCGACCCAGCGGCGCCCAGAGCGTGCCCAGCAGGTCTTGCAGCAGAAAGCGGCCCACGCGCGTACCGGCGTCCAGGGTGGTGAGGATGAACACCGCCTCGAACATGATGGCGAAGTGGTACCAGACTGCCAGCATGCGCTCGCCGAAAGCACTGCTGAAGATGCTGGCCATGCCGACCGCGAGCGAGGGCGCGCCGCCGGTGCGCGAGAACAGCGAGGTTTCGCCCATCTCCCGGGCCAGTTCGGCCATTTGCGCTGCACTGACGGGGTAGCCCCAACCGGTGATGATGGCGGTAGCCTGCACCGGGTCGGTGCCGATGAGGCCGGCCGGGCTGTTGATGGCGAAATAGACGCCGGGATCGAGCATGGTGGCCGCCACCAGCGCCATGATCGCGACGAAGGATTCGAGGATCATGCTGCCGTAGCCGACCAGCGGGACCGGCGCTTCGCTGTCGAGCAGCTTGGGCGTCGTGCCGGAGGCGACCAGCGCGTGGAAGCCCGACACCGCGCCGCAGGCGATGGTGATGAACACGAACGGAAATACGGGCCCGGCGAAGATGGGGCCGCTGCCGTCGATGAAGGGCGTCACCGCCGGCATCTTGAGCGGCGGGTTGAGCACCACCAGCGCGATGGCAAGCAGGAACACCGTGCCGAGCTTGAGGAAGGTGGAAAGGTAATCGCGCGGCGCGAGCAGCAGCCACACCGGCAGGATGGCGGCCGCGAAACCGTAGACCATGATCATCCAGGCCAAGGATGCGCCATCCCAGTCGAACCAGGTCCGCACGCCGGGCAGGGTGTCGATCCACCCGCCGCCCACGGTGGCAAAAAGCAGCAGCGCCAGCCCGATCAGGGTGCCCTCCAGCACCCGCCCCGGGCGAAGCTGGTGCATGTACAGACCGATCAGCATGGCGATGGGGATGGTGGCCGCCACCGTCGCGGTGGCCCAGGGGCTGTGCTTCATGGCGTTGACCACGGTCAGGCCCAGCGCCGAGATCAGCACGACCAGGATCATGAAGGTGCCGATCAGGGCGGCGCTGCCGGCGATCGGCCCCAGCTCGTCGCGCGCCATCTGGCCCAGGCCGCGCCCGTCGCGCCGCAGCGAGCAGAACAGGATCACCATGTCCTGCACGCAGCCGCCAAGCACGGCGCCGATCAGGATCCACAGGGTACCGGGCAGGTAGCCGAACTGCGCCGCGAGGGTCGGCCCCACCAGCGGACCGGGGCCGGCGATCGCCGCAAAGTGGTGTCCGAACACCACCCAGCGATGCGTCGGCACGAAGTCCCGGCCGTTGGCGAGCCGCACCGCCGGCGTGGCGCGGCCGGCATCGAGCGCCAGCACACGCGCCGCGATCCAGGCGGCGTAGAAGCGGTAGGCCAGGGCGTAGATGCAGACGGCAGCGACGATCAGCCACAGCGCATCGATGGACTCGCCGCGGTGGAGCGCGATCCCGCCCAGCATGAACGCGCCGAGCACGGCGACCGCGACCCAGAGCAGTGAAGAAAGTCGCAATGACATGGGCATCCCGCCTCGGCGATTCGAACCACAACCCGGCATACGGCGTGCCGTATGCCCTTGATGGTGGGCAAGAATACCGCACTTGAAGGCGGGCGCCGAATGCACGGGATGCACGTTGGGCGGGCGATGCGTTCGTATCGCCCCGCCCTGTCCGGTCGCGCCGCCTTTCGCCGCTCAGCCGCAGCTCACGCCCGTACCGCGCAGGCCGCAGTAGCCGTTGGGGTGATGCGCCAAGTATTGCTGGTGCTCGGCTTCGGCGAAGTAGAAAGGACCATCGGGCGCGATCTCGGTGGTCATGGCCGGAAAACCGGCAGCGGCGAGTCGTTTCTGGTAGGCATCACGGCTGGCCTGCGCCTGGTCGCGCTGAGCCGGGTCGGTCGGCTGGATCAGCGAGCGGTATTGCGTGCCGACATCGTTGCCCTGACGCATCCCCTGGGTGGGATCGTGCGCCTCCCAGAAAATCCGGAGCAGGTCCTTGTAACCGACTTCCGCCGGATCGAACACGACCTGCACCACCTCGGCGTGGCCGGTCCGCCCGCTGCAGACCTCCTCATAGGTCGGGTTGGGCGTCAGGCCGCCGGCATAACCCACGGCCGTCACGTACACGCCGGGGCGGGTCCAGTACAGGCGCTCGGCGCCCCAGAAACAGCCCATGCCGAAACGGGCGACGGCCATGCCCGACGGATAGGGCGGCGCAAGCGGCGTATCGAGCACGGCATGCCGCGGCGGAAGGGGCAGCGCCTGCTCGCGACCGGGCAGCGCCTCCATGGCGTTGGG
>JAJXTQ010000281.1 GCA_021783685.1 Pseudomonadota bacterium
ACATGAAGCCTTGTGGGGCTTGGGCCGGCGGCGTCTGCGGACATTCGGCGCGGTTCCGGTCCAGGGGGCCGGCGACGGCCGCGCCAAAACTCAGCGTCCATATCAGGATCACGATGGCAGGGATGCGGTTCATGCGATCTCCAATCAGGCAGGTGGAAGAAGCTGGCGCACCAGCGCGGTCATGACCATGCCCGACAGCGCCAATATGAGGATCTCGGGTGCATGCCACCAACCGGGCTGCGCATCGAGCATGCGCTGGATCGCCCGCGGCCCGAGCACGCTCCACAGGATGATGTGGGGCAGTCCGCCGACCACCGACGCCAGCACGTAGCCCTCGCGCGAGACGTCCAGCGTCGCCAGCGCCCAGTTGAGCGGCGGCACGGCAAACATCATCAGCCGCAAATAGAGCACGGTTCGAAACCCGTTGCCGTTGATGCGTTCGGCGGCCTGTTTCGGCAGCAGGCTGAAACAGCGCGCGACGAACGCCTGACCCAGACGCTGGCCGATGAAGTAGAGGCCATAGCAGGCGATGGTCCAGTAGACAACGGTCAAGACGATGGTGATCACGGGGCCATAGATGAGGGAAACGGCAATCAGGACCAGCACGGTGGGCACGTTGAGCAGGACGCCGGCGACGCCGAAGACGACGATTGCCACCGGACCGAGGACGCCCCATTCCCGGCTCTGGGCGCGCAGAAAATCGACCAGTTCACGCAAGCCGTCGCGGCTGAAGCCGAACTCGAAGGGAAGGGAGCGCGACAACAGAGCCAGGCCGGCAATGACGGCCATCAGCGTGAGGAAGCGGATCGGTCCGGACCAGCGGGGGTTCATCCCGGTCCCGGCTTCCACCGCGGACTCAGTCGGCGATGGCTTGCGCATCAAGGCGCCCTTCCGCGCTCGCGTGCGGCGGGTTCGACATGGCGCGGCCCGCGGGATGCGCGGCCAGCAGCGCGCCCACGACCTGCTCGATCTCTGCCGAAAGCAGGTATTCCCCCTTGCTTTGCATGCGCGAGCCCTGCTGCGAGTCGTGTCTGAGGAGACCGGCGATGGCCGCGTCCGAGAGCGCCGGGACGGTCTCGCCCAGGGCGCCCATCAGTCCACGAAGGACATCGGCCGGGCGACTCATCAGGTCTTCATAGCGGATCCGGGCGCTGAAAAAGCCCGGCTGTTGCTGTTGCAGCCGCAGGCTGTCCTGCATGTGGGACAGCCATTGCAGCGTGAAGTATTGCGCGGCCCCGCGACGTCCGTCGTCGCGGAACGCGGGGTCCTCGAACAGCGGGACGGTGGCCGCCAGCGCCGCGCGCGTCGGGGGAAAGGCGCCCAAGGCGGACAGCAGCAGGCGATCCAGGCGCCAACGCCGCCAGAGGCGGTATTGCCGCGCCGAAAAATAGGCGTTCAGGAACGAATTGACCGTGGGCAGGGGATCGCGATAGAGAAAGACGTTGTGCCAGCGGCCGGAAAGGGGCTCGAACAGCGGGGCGGCGGGAAGGCACCAGCTGCGCAGCTTGATGAGCGGGCGCCCTGCGGCGGGATCGCGGCAGCGCAGGGCATGGCCGAGCAAGCGGGTACAGCCGTCCATCAGCCGGCGCAATTCGCGATCGCGCTGTCCGCCGGAGAGACGCGACAGGATCGTGGCCTGGCTGTAGAAATCGGGTTCCGACACCGATTGCAGCGTACCCGTGCTTGCCAGCAACTGGCTGAGCAGGGTGGAGCCGCAACGGCCCGTGCTGTGCAGGAAGACCGGAGCGGGCGCCGTGGCCGTCGGCATGAGGAGATCGGCCAGCCGAGGCACGTCGCTGTAGGCGAGGGCATGGAGCCGCACGGCATGGTCACGTTGGGCTTCGTAAAAAAAGGGATCTGCGTCGAGCAGATCGACGCCTTGCTCGACTTCCACCAACAGCAAACGGCGCCGCCGGTCGTCCAGACAATAGGGCGTGATGTGCGCGCCGCGTTCCTGCATCAGCGCCGCGAGATCCGTGGATCCGATCGGGCGCTTGAAGAAATGGCTGGCACTCGCGGGTTCTGCCGGGATCACGCGGGGGCGCCGGCCAGTGACGACATAGGAATCGGCCTGCACCCGGGGCGCCTTCCGCCCTGAGGGCGCCGAACCTGAGTCGCTGGCCGCAACGTTGGCGCTGTATTCGAACGGCGGCTTGGCCAACTTGGGGTTGAAGAACTGTGCGAAGGTGCCGTAGGCCATCTTTCCCAGGAGCTTCAGCCGGCCTTCGCGGTGAAACCGGCGCATGTCCAGCACGATGCGGCCCTGCCCGAGCATCCGGAACCGGCCGCCGCGGCTCACGCGGCGCAGGTAGTCCACGTCCTCGCCAAAGTACAGCGTCTCGTTGTAGCCGCCCGCTTGCTCATGTGCCAAGCGGGGAACGAGATAGGCCGATGAACCCGGCGCGGTGGGGGCAAGGTATTGCAGACCGGCCATGGCGACGTTGAAAAGCCCCGTGATGAGGCGATCGCTCCAGCAGTCCGAGCCGCTGACGAAGTACAACGCCGCGGTGCGCAGACCGCGTTGCTCCATCTGCGCCACACCGGCGAGCAGGGTTGCGCTTGCAATGCGCGCATCGGCGTCCAGAAAGGCCAGATACTCGCCGCGGGCCACCGCCGCGCCGCTGTTGCGCGCCAGCGAGACGCCTTTGCGCGGCGCCCGGACCAGCCGGACGAGCTGCGGATGTTCTTGCGCCAATGCCTCGACGATGGCGGCGGTGTCGTCCGAACTGCCGCTGTCGGTCACGATGATTTCAACCGCGTCGGTGGCGTCGTCGAGCAGTTCGTAGAGGAGGCGATCCACGATGCCCGCTTCGTCGAGAGCGGGAATCACGATGCTCAAGCGGGGCTGGGATGGCGTTTGCGGGGCGATTCCAGGCCCGATCGGGCCGGGCGTATCGGACGGCGGATTCGATCCCATCGGGGTGTCCTCCCTGTCGATGGCGCGTCGAATGGCGACAGCGCCGGTGCCTGTCGGGCCCGTGGCACGGCCTACCCCGCCAGACGATGCATATCGGATGGCCGTCCATGGGAACCGTCCTGTGGTTCAGCCTAGCCGCGATTCGCTTACGGGCGCAAGCGCTTCTGAATGGCGTCGCCGACCCGAAGGGCATTCATCGCCGCGCCGCCTCGACAGAGGCTATCGGCGGATTGCGGGAAAACCTGCGTCCGGGATTGCCATGTCTTCATTTGGCTCTCGAGCGTGCGGTGGGACGTGGCACCACGGCGCCCGATCGGCCTGCGTGGCGCGCCGAGCAATGGCGGTGAAGCGGATCGCGGCCGCGCGGGGTCGAACGCAGCCGCGGCGCCGCCGTGGGGCTCGCGGCGTCTGGGTGACGATGGATCAGGGCAGATGCAGCGGGGCGGGCGGGGTCCAGCCGGGGGCGCGGTGTTCGACGACGACGTGGGTGTAGATGCCGCCGCGCACGTTGAACTCGGCGGTGAGGCGCAGGGCGCGCGGGGCGCAGGCGGTGACGAGGTCGCCGACGATGCGGTTGGTCACGGCCTCGTGAAAGGCGCCCTGGTCGCGGAAGGCCCAGACGTACTGCTTGAG
>JAJXTQ010000282.1 GCA_021783685.1 Pseudomonadota bacterium
GTGCGGCGAGGCGGGTCGCCGTTTCCATGAGCTTGCTCATTCCCGCCGGCGTCTTGGGCGGAAAAAACTCGAAGCTCAGCGCAGGAGACGGTCCTGTCGTATGCCCTCCCATGGCCCGGCCCCTCAATAGCGGTAGTGATCGGCCTTGTAGGGGCCGTCCTTGGCAACACCGATGTAGGTGGCCTGCTGGTCGGTCAGTTCGGTCAGTTGTGCGTCGAGCTTTTTGAGCTGCAGGCGGGCGACTTTCTCGTCGAGGTGCTTGGGCAGGGTATGCACGCCGACCGGGTAGTGATGGCCGCGGGTGAACAGTTCGATCTGGGCGATCGTCTGGTTGGCAAACGAGGAGGACATGACATAGGACGGATGTCCGGTCCCGCAGCCCAGATTCACCAGACGCCCCTGGGCGAGCAGGATGATGCGCTTGCCGTCGGGGAAGATCACATGATCCACCTGCGGCTTGATCTCCTCCCACTGGCAGTTTTCCAGGCTGGCCACGTCGATTTCGTTGTCGAAATGCCCGATGTTGCAGACGATGGCGTTGTTCTTCATCCGCGCCATGTGGGCGTGGGTGATGACGTGGTAGTTGCCGGTCGCGGTGACGAAGATGTCGGCCTTGTCGGCGGCATCGTCCATGGTGACCACGCGATAGCCTTCCATCGCCGCCTGCAGCGCGCAGATCGGGTCGATCTCGGTCACCCAGACCTGCGCCGACAGGGCGCGCAGCGCCTGGGCCGAACCCTTGCCGACGTCGCCGTAGCCGGCCACGACCGCGATCTTGCCCGCCACCATGACGTCGGTGGCGCGCTTGATCCCGTCGACCAGCGATTCGCGGCAGCCGTAGAGGTTGTCGAACTTGGACTTGGTCACCGAGTCGTTGACGTTGATTGCGGGGAACTTGAGCTCGCCGCGCTCGTGCATCTGGTAGAGGCGATGCACGCCGGTCGTGGTTTCCTCGGTCACGCCCTTGATGTGGGCCAGACGCGTGGAGTACCACTTCGGATCGACCGCCAGGTGCGCGCGGATCGCGGCGAACAGGACCCGTTCTTCCTCGCTGGTGGGATGGTTCAGCACGGCCAGATCGCTTTCGGCGCGGCTGCCCAGATGCAGCAGCAGGGTGGCGTCCCCGCCATCGTCGAGGATCATGTTGGAATGGCCGCCGTCGGGCCACTCAAAGATGCGGTGGGTGTAGGCCCAGTATTCTTCCAGACTTTCGCCCTTGTAGGCGAAAACAGGCGTGCCGCTGGCGGCGATGGCCGCGGCCGCATGGTCCTGGGTGGAGAAGATGTTGCACGAGGCCCAGCGCACTTCGGCCCCCAGCGCCTGCAGCGTCTCGATCAGCACCGCGGTCTGGATGGTCATGTGCAGGGAACCGGTGACGCGCGCGCCGCGCAGCGGCTGGCTGGCGGCATATTCCTCGCGGATCGCCATCAGGCCCGGCATCTCGGTTTCGGCGATCAGGATCTCTTTGCGGCCCCAGTCGGCAAGACCGAGGTCGGCAACGATGTAGTCGGGTGTCGGGATTTCAGCCAATCGGGTCATGGGGAGCTCCATGCATGGGCTGGCGAGCGGGGAGGGCGAGGAGCTCGCCGTCATCCACGATGACCCGCCAGCGGGTTGGATGTCGGAGAGCGCCGTTGAACCGCTTCCGAGCCTGGGACCGGCCACGCGGGCCAAGTCTTGCAGCGCTCCTCGGAATGGCGGGGAGTATAGCGTGCCCGATGCCAGAGGCAAGGGAGCGGGATCCCCCGGCCCGCCAACATGGAAACGCGCGCTTGGTTGCACCAGACGCGCTTTTCGGTGTCCTTGCGACGCGCTCAGGTTGCAGCGCGCAGCGCTTCCGCCTTGTCGGTCCGTTCCCAGGTGAAGTCCGGCTCTTCGCGACCGAAGTGGCCATAGGAGGCGGTGCGCTGGAAGATGGGGCGGCGCAGGTCGAGCATCTGGATCAGACCGCGCGGACGCAGGTCGAAGTGCTCGCGCACCAGAGCGACCAGCTTGTCTTCGCCCACGCTGCTGGTGCCGAAGGTGTCGATGCTGATGGAGGTGGGTTCGGCCACGCCGATGGCGTAGGACACCTGCACCTCGCAGCGCCGGGCGAGGCCCGCCGCGACGATGTTCTTCGCGACGTAACGCGCGGCGTAGGCGGCCGAACGGTCGACCTTGGTCGGGTCCTTGCCGGAAAAGGCACCGCCGCCGTGGCGCGCCATGCCGCCGTAGGTGTCGACGATGATCTTGCGGCCGGTCAGCCCGCAGTCGCCGACCGGACCGCCGATCTCGAAGGCGCCGGTGGGGTTGATGAAGTACTTGATGCTGCCGTCCTGCCAGTGCTCGGGCAGCACGGGCTTGATGATTTCCTCCATCACGGCTTCGACCAGGCGGGCGTGGGAGATGCCGGGATCGTGCTGGGTGGAGAGCACGACGGCGTCGATCCCCGCGGGCCGGCCGGCGTCGTAGCGCACCGTGACCTGCGATTTGGCGTCGGGGCGCAACCACGGCAAGGTGCCGTTCTTGCGCGCCTCGGCCTGGCGCTGCACCAGCCGGTGGGAGAGCGTAATGGGGAGCGGCATCAGGACGTCGGTTTCGTCGGTGGCGAATCCGAACATCAGGCCCTGGTCGCCGGCCCCCTGGTCCAGATCCAGCCCGCGCCCTTCGTCCACGCCCTGGGCGATGTCGGCGGACTGGTGGCCGATTTCGGTCAGCACGGCGCAGGTGTCGGGACCGAAGCCCATGGCATCGGTGTAGCCGATTTCCCGGACGACCTCGCGCGCGACGCGGTCGAACTCCACGTGAGCGTTGGTGGTGATCTCGCCCGCCAGCATGACCAGATTGTTCTTGACCAGCGTCTCGCAGGCGACGCGGGCGCGGGGGTCCTGGCTCAGGATCGCGTCCAGCACGGCATCGGAGATCTGGTCGCAGACCTTGTCCGGGTGCCCTTCGGAAACCGATTCGGACGTGAACAAACGGGTTTGAGCCATGGCGGGGTTCCCTTGATGGAGAAAGGAAGGGCGAGCGAGTCGCGTGTGTGGACGCAAGCCTAGCCGAAGCCCGGCACGGTGCCAAGGATGTCTTGAGGCAACGATGTTACGTTTTCGCGGCGGCGATGACGGCCCGGCAGGTGCGGTCATCGCGCGATTATGGGTCGACGTGTCGCGATCGGTCGGGAACGGCTGATGTCCCGGGGATGTTTCGACGCCAGCGCATTGCGCAGCGGCCAGTGCCGCGGTGGTGGGGGTGCGCGACCAAGGGTGTGGGAGATCGATCGGGTTGACCGAAATCAATTGCAACCAATTCTCATTTGTATAACAATTAGCAAAAATCAGGCATGGGGGTGCAGGATGAACTCAGTCAAGATCTCTCGGATGGGGAAGCGGCGCGGACCCAAGACGGCACTGGCCGCGATGTACTTGCTCGTCGGCCATGCGCTGCCGGCGGTCGCCGATGAAAATCTGTTTGGCTATGTGACGGGGGTCGACACCCTGCCCAAGGGCGCCGGCGAGGTCTATCTATGGGCAACCGATCGCCGGGACAAGGGTCAGGG
>JAJXTQ010000283.1 GCA_021783685.1 Pseudomonadota bacterium
CCTAGCTCCGGAACGCCCCATGACCGACGCCAACGCCGCCCTGCGCGCCCGCGACCTGCAGGTCTTCTGGCACCCCTGCACGCAGATGAAGGACCACGAGACCCTGCCCCTGATCCCGATCCGCCGGGCCCGCGGGGTCTGGCTGGAGGACTACGACGGCCGGCGCTATCTCGATGCCATCAGTTCCTGGTGGGTGAATCTCTTCGGCCACGGCCACCCGCACATCGACGCGCGCATCCGCGACCAACTGGACACGCTGGCCCACGTCATCACGGCGGGCTTCACCCACGAGCCGGCGGTGACGCTCGCCGAACGACTGATCGCGCGCGCCCCCCCGGGGCTCGGTCGGGTGTTCTACGCCGAAAACGGCTCTGCGGCGGTCGAGATCGCCCTCAAGATGAGCTTCCATGCCTGGCGCAATCAGGGCCGGACGCGCAAGACCCGCTTCGTCGCGCTGACCGGCGGCTATCACGGCGAGACCCTGGGCGCCCTGGCCGTCGGCGGCGTCGATCTGTACCGGGAAACCTACGGCCCCCTGCTGATGCCCACCCTGCAGGCACCCTCGCCCGACTGCTACCTGCGCGCCGAGGGCGAGAGCTGGGAATGCCACAGCCGGCGCATGCTCGAGCCCATGGCCGCGCTGCTCGAGGCGCAGCATGCGGAGATCTGCGCCGTCATCATCGAACCGCTGGTCCAGTGCGCCGGGCACATGCGCATGCATCATCCCGCCTACCTGAGCGGTCTGCGCGCGCTGTGCGACCGCTATCGGGTCCATCTCATCGCCGATGAAATCGCCGTCGGCTTCGGTCGCACCGGCACCTTCTTCGCCTGCGAACAGGCCGGAATCACGCCGGATTTCCTGTGCGTGGGCAAGGGCCTGACCGGCGGCTACCTGCCGCTCTCCGCCGTGCTGACCACAGACGCGATCTACCAGTGCTTCTATGATGACTACACCACGCTCCGCGCCTTCCTGCATTCGCACAGCTACACCGGCAACGCTCTGGGCTGCGCGGCGGCGCTGGCCACACTGGATCTGTTCGAGCAGCGCCCGGTGCTCGACGACAACCGGGCGCTGGCCGCTCATCTGGCCCGCGCCCTCGTCCCGCTCACCGAACACCCCCATGTCGGCGAAGTCCGCCAGACGGGACTCATCGCAGCGGTCGAAATGACGCCGGACGGCGACCGCCGCAGCCACTATCCGTGGCAGGAACGGCGTGGCCTGCGCGTCTATCGTCACGGCCTGGCGCGCGGGGTGCTGCTGCGCCCCCTGGGCAACGTGGTCTACTTCATGCCGCCCTATGTCACCACGGCCGAGGAGATCGACCTCATGGTGCAGGTGGCGCGCGAGGGCATCGCGCTGGCGACGGCGGGCTGAACATGCGCGTCCCCAGGCTCTGGATCCCGGCGCGGCTGGCGTGCGGCGCGGCCGTGACCCTGCCCGCCGAGACCGTGCACTACCTGCGCAGCGTGTTGCGTCTTCCGGTCGGCGCCGAAGTCGTCGTGTTCGACGGCGAGGGCATCGAGTGCCGCGGCATCATCGAGCGCCTCGGGCGTCAGGACGGGGAGGTGCGTCTGACGGATGCGCCCTGCGAGCCGCAGCGGGAATCCCCGCTGGCGATCACCCTCCTGCAAGGCATCTCGCGCGGCGAACGCATGGACTGGGTCATGCAGAAGGCCGTCGAACTGGGCGTGATGCTCATCGTTCCCGTGGTGTGCGCCCGCACCGGCGTGCAGCTCTCCGGGGAACGCGCCGCCAAACGTCAGGCGCATTGGCAGGGCATCCTCGCCCATGCCGCCGCGCAATGCGGCCGTGCCCGGCTGCCGGCTTTGTCGGGCGCTGTGACGCTGAGCGAATACGCGACGCTGCCCGATAGCCAGCCGGGTTTGCGGCTCATGCTCGACCCGGAGGCCGACGCGGGTCTGCCGGCCTTGCAGCCCCCCGCCTCAGTCGCCCTGCTGATCGGTCCGGAAGGCGGGCTCGATCGCCATGAACAGCGCTTCGCCCGCGAGCTGGGTTTCGTCGGGATCAGGCTCGGCCCCCGCATCCTGCGGACCGAAACCGCCGGCCTCGCCGCCATCAGCATCCTGCAGTCCCGCTGGGGCGATCTCCGGTAAAGGCACGCCCGCCGGCGCCATCGGCGCGTCCAGTCCTCGAGCGAGCGCGCCGAGGTCAGGAATCAGCATTTCGCCACGGGCAAATCGCACGCGAAACAGCACGGGCGCACCGCCGTCCGCCGCCATCGACGGCAGCGCCTCGAGCTGGTCCTGTTCCACGGGAACCATCTGCGGATAGCCCTGAATCAGCAATCCGGCATGGACCGGCTTGCCTGCCGAACCGGGTAGCTGGAGGACAGCCACACGCGTACGGGGAGTCGTGTCGGGCACGGAATCGCCGCACAGGCTCTCGAAGCTCAGCAGCGGCAGCTCCCGGCCGCCCCACCGGATCATCGCCGGAGTCACCGCGCCGGAGCCCGTCACCTCCGGCACGGGCAAGACCTCGACCACCACGCCGTGGGCGACCAGCAGACGACGCCCGACAACCGGCAGCACCTGACAGTAAATCGCCTCAGTCCGCATGGGCGATGACTTCCGGCGACGCCGCGGACGGCGCCACATGCGCCAGTCGCGCGATGGTCTGGAGGAGCTCGGCCTCCTGGTAGGGCTTGCCGAGGTATTCGGCAGCGCCGAGCGCCAGCGCCCGCTCGCGGTGTTTGTCGCCCGTGCGCGAGGTCACCATGACGACCGGAATCGCCTGCAACGCATCACTCGACTGCATGTTCGCCAGCAGTTCAAAGCCATCCATCCGCGGCATCTCCACATCGAGCAGCACCAGGTCGGGCGGCTGCTCCTGCAGCTTCTGCAGGGCATCGACGCCGTCGCGCGCCGTCGTCACCGCCATGCCGTGCCGCTCCAGCAGCCGCGCCGTGACCCGACGCACGGTAATCGAATCGTCCACCACCAGGATCTGCAGGATGCGCGCACCGGCCGTTGCGGCAGGCGGCTGAACGGGTCCGTCGTTGGCCGGGATGCCATGCCGGGTGTCGATCAGGGACGGCAGGTCCAGCATCATGGCCACGCCGCCATCGCTGAGGAATGCCGCGCCGCTGATGCCGGGAACGGTTGCAACCCGCGGTCCCACGGGGCGAACCACCAGTTCCAGCGTGCCCATCAGCACTTCGGCGACCAGCGCCCAGCGCCGCCCCCCGCTGTTGACCAGCAACACCGCGGGCTCGGGCTCATCCGACTCGGCGCGACCGTCGGCCAGCCCGACCAGGCGGGCCAGATCCAGCAGCCGGTAGGATTCCTCCAGATGCGCAAGGTGATCGATTGCGCCGGCCCGCCAGCGGGCGAACTGATCCGCGCCCAGGCGCAACACGCCGTCGACGCCGGACAGCGGAACGGCATAGTGCTCGTTGGCCATCTTGAGCAGGAGACAGTGGCTCACCGCCAGGGTATAGGGAAGCCAGATCCTGAAACGACTGCCCTGGCCGGGCCGGGAGGTGATTTCCAGACGCCCGCC
>JAJXTQ010000284.1 GCA_021783685.1 Pseudomonadota bacterium
CGAAGCGGGCCTCGCGGAAGGGCGGCGCCACCTTGTTCTTGACCACCTTGACCTTGGTCTCGTTGCCGACCACTTCCTCGCCCTTCTTGATCGCGCCGGTGCGGCGGATGTCCAGGCGCACCGAGGCATAGAATTTCAAGGCATTGCCGCCGGTGGTGGTCTCCGGGTTGCCGAACATCACGCCGATCTTCATCCGGATCTGGTTGATGAAGATCACCAGGGTGTTGGTGCGCTTGATGTTGCCGGCGAGCTTCCTCAGCGCCTGGCTCATCAGCCGCGCCTGCAGGCCGGGCAGCTGGTCGCCCATCTCGCCCTCGATCTCGGCGCGGGGCACCAGCGCCGCCACCGAGTCGACGACGATGACATCGACGCCGCCGGAGCGCACCAGCATGTCGGCGATCTCCAGGCCTTGTTCGCCGGTGTCGGGCTGGGAGATCAGCAGGTCGCCGACATTGACGCCGAGCTTGCCGGCATAGACCGGGTCGAGCGCGTTCTCGGCGTCGATGTAGGCGGCGACGCCGCCCGCCTTCTGTATTTCGGCCACCACGTGCAGGCACAGCGTGGTCTTGCCCGAGGATTCCGGGCCGTAGATCTCGACCACCCGGCCGCGCGGCAGGCCGCCGGTGCCCAGCGCGATGTCAAGGCCGAGCGAGCCGGTGGATACCACCTGGAGGTCGTTCTCGATCTGCGCCGAGCCCATTTTCATGATCGAGCCCTTGCCGAACTGCTTCTCGATCTGGGCCAGGGCGGCTTGCAGGGCCTTGCTCTTGTTGTCGTCCATGAGGGTTCCTTTGCGAATTGAATGGATTATGGCACAGTTTTTGCGGCCCCTTCCAGCCTCGCCAGGAGGCCGGACAGCGCGTGGATCACGGCGGAGCGCCTGACCTGCTCGCGCTCCCCGGCAAAGCGCCGGGTCTCGCTCTGGGCGGCTTCACCCTTGCTGCACCAGGAGAAGCAAACGGTGCCCACCGGCTTGCCGGGTGAGCCGCCCCCCGGACCCGCGATGCCGGTGATCGCCAGCGCGATGCCGGCCCGGGAATGCGCCAGCGCGCCCGCCGCCATCGCGCACGCGGTCTCTTCGCTGACCGCGCCGTGGGCAGCGAGCGTCTCGCCCGGCACGCCGAGCATCTCCTGCTTAGCGATATTGGAATAGGTGACGAAGCCGCGCTCGAACCAGTTCGAGCTGCCGGCGATGGCGGTGACCGTCGCCGCTGCCCAGCCGCCGGTGCAGGACTCGGCGCAGGCGAGCATCAGACGATGACGCAGCAGTGCGGCGCCGACCGCCTCCGAGAGCTGGCGCAGTTCGTCGTCCATGTTCAGCCGATCAAGGCCTTGGCCAGCGCCAGCGCCAAGAGCGCGTAGAGCGCGGCGACCACGTCGTCCGCCATCACGCCCAGGCCGTTCTTCAGATTCCGGTCCAGCGTGCGCGCAGGCGGCGGCTTGAAGATGTCGAACAAGCGGAACAAGCCGAAGGCCGCCAACTGCCAGATCCAGGTCGTCGGCGTGAGGAACAGCACGGCCCAGAAGGGCACGATTTCGTCCCAGACCATGGCGCCGTGATCGGTCACGCCCAGGTCGCGGCCGGTCTTGCCGCAGGCCGGGATGCCGACCAGGAAGGCGGCCAGCAGGAAGAACGCAAAACCGGTCGCGCCGAACTGCGGCCGCAGCAGCGGATAGACGATCCAGGCGAACAGCGTCCCGGCGGTGCCCGGCGCGAGCGGCGACAGACCGCTGCCCAGACCGCAGGCGACGAAGTGGGCGGGATGGGAAAAGAGAAAGCGCCAGGGCGGCGGCTTGTTCATGACGACGCTCCGGCGAAGTGATCGTAACCCCGGCGCGGGACGGGGAGCGCGCGGCCGTTTGCATCCTGCAGCGTCAGCGAATTGCCCGACGCGATGCTGCCGATCCGGGTGAGCGCCAGACCGAGCTCGCTCGCCAGCGCCGCGATTTCGGCATGGCGGCCGGGGGTGGCGGTAAACAGCAGTTCGTAGTCGTCGCCCCCGGCGAGCAGGCAGTCGCGGGCCAAGTCGGGATCTGAACAGGCGGAGAGGGCGGCATCGGGCAGCCGGTCGAGCTGTACGGTGGCCGCCACGCCCGAGCGCTCCAGTAGGTGGCCCAGATCGGCGAGCAGGCCGTCGGAGACGTCGATGGCGGCGCTGGCGATGCCGCGCAGCGCGAGACCCAGCGCCACGCGCGGCTGCGGCCGGTCGAGTGCCGCGAGACAGTCGGTGAGCGCCGGCTCACTCAGCATGCAGCGTCCCTGAAGATGCGCTAGGCCCATGGCGGCCAGACCCGGAGCCCCGGACACCCAGATCTCGTCGCCTACCCGCGCGCCGGAGCGCAGCAGCGCCCGGCCTTGCGGCACCTCGCCGAACAAGGTCGGGCACAGATTGATCGGGCCGCGCGTGGTGTCGCCGCCGATCACGTCTACGCCGAAGGCGTCGGCGCAGGCGAACAGGCCGCGGGCGAATGCGGCGATCCAGGCCTCGTCGACCCCCGGCAGGGCCACGGCGAGCGTCGCCCAGCGCGGCCGGGCGCCCATCGCAGCGAGGTCCGAGACATTGACCGCCAGCGTCTTCCAGCCCAGCGCTTCGGGTTCCGCATCGGGCAGGAAGTGGGTGCCCGCCACCAGCATGTCGGTGGTGATCACTAGCTCCATCCCGGGCGCGACGCGGACGATTGCGCCGTCGTCGCCGACGCCCTGCACCGTGTGCGCAGTCGGGCGCGTGAAGTAGCGGGCGATCAGATCGAATTCGGAGAGCATGGGGCTCCCGGCTTGCGGCTAGCGCCGCTCGTTCGGGCGCAATTCGGCCGCGAGCTTGTCCAGCACGCCATTGACGAAACGGTGGCCGTCGGTGCCGCCGAAGCTCTTGGCCAGCTCGATGGCCTCGTTCAGCACCACCCGATAGGGCGTCTCGGGAAAATGCTTGAACTCGCAGGCGCCGAGCAGCAGGATGCCGCGTTCGATCGGCGAGATCTCCTGCCACGGACGGTCTACATGGGGAGTGAGCGTCTGCTCCAGGGCGGCGAGATCGGCCAGCGTCCGGGCCAGCAGCGCCTGGTAGAGTTCGCCGTCGGCCTTGTCGAAGCCGGCGACCCCCGCCGCCTGGCTCCTGATTGCGGCCTCGTCCTGGCCGCCCACCAGGGACTGGTAGATTCCCTGCAGCACGAATTCACGCGCCCGGTGCCGCGGATTGGAACGCTTGCCGGACCTGGCCGCGGCGGGCTGGGCGTTCATTTGAGCGCTTTTTGCAGTCGGCACATCTCGATCGCCGCCTGGGCCGCCTCGCGGCCCTTCTGCGCCATGCGCGACAGCGCCTGGTCGTCGTCCTCGGTGGTGAGCACCGCGTTGGCGACCGGCATGCCGGTCTTGAGTTGAACCTCGGTGATGCCGCGCGCCGACTCGTTGGCGACGATCTCGAAGTGGTAGGTCTCGCCGCGGATCACGCAGCCCAAGGCCACCAGCGCGTCGAAGCGGCCGCTCGTCGCCATGCCCTGCAGAGCCAGCGGCAGCTC
>JAJXTQ010000285.1 GCA_021783685.1 Pseudomonadota bacterium
GCGCCGCCGCCGTGCGCGCCATCGAAGGAGAGATCCGATGACCCGTGTCCAGACCCTGTCGCTCGCCATCGGCGTTGCACTCGCCGCCCTCGCCGTCGGCTGGATTGCCGGCCGCGCCACGAACGACTCCCCGACCGCGGGCACGTCGATCGACGGCCCGGCCGCAGAACGCAAGGTGCTCTATTACCGCAATCCCATGGGCTTGGCGGACACGTCGCCGGTGCCGAAGAAGGATTCGATGGGTATGGACTACGTCCCGGTCTATGCCGACGACGCACCGCCGGCGGCACCGGGCACGGTGGTGCTGCCGCCGGACAAGGTGCAGGCGCTGGGCGTGCGCACCGAAGCGGTCAAGCGCGGAGCCCTGTCCGCTACCGTGCGCACCAGCGGCACGGTCGAGGTCGACGAGACCCGGCAGTACGCGATCGCCCCGCGCTTCGAAGGCTGGGTGGAGCGGCTGTACGCGAACCAGACCGGCATGCGGGTCAGCGCCGGGCAGCCGCTGCTCTCCGTCTACAGCCCGCAGCTGGCCGCGGCGCAGCAGGAATACCGGCTGGCCGACGAGACCGCCCGCAGGCTGGCCGGGTCCGATCCCGCGAGCGCGGCGTCGATGGTCCGCCTGCGCGATGCCGCCCGCACCCGCCTGCGCAACTGGGAAATCAGTGACGCGCAGATGGGCAAGACGGGCCTGGTGCTCACCGCGCCCGCGGACGCGGTCGTGATCGAGAAGCCGGTGGTCCAGGGCGCGCGTTTCGAGCCCGGCGAAACCATCCTGCGCCTGGCGGACCTGTCGAAGGTGTGGGTGATCGCCAAGGTGCCGGCGGCGCAGGCCGCGGGTATCCAGCCCGGCCAAACGGCCCGCTTTGAAACCGTGGCCCTGCCGGGCCAGGTGGCCGAGGGCGAGGTCACCTTCGTGCAGCCCGTCATCGATGCGATGACGCGCACCGTGGATGTGCGCATCGCCCTGCCCAACCCCGCTGGCGACCTGCGGCCCGGGCTGTATGGGACGGTGGTGCTGGAGGAGCCGGGGGCTGGACCGGTCCTGACCGTTCCGCGCTCGGCCGTGCTCGACAGCGGCACGCGCCAGGTGGTGCTGGTCGAGACCGGCCCTGGCCGCTTCGCACCGCGCGATGTCAGCCTGGGGCGGCGCGGCGGCGATCGCATCGAGATCCTCGACGGCCTGACCGAGGGCGAGCAGGTCGTGGTCTCCGCCAACTTCCTGATCGACGCCGAAAGCAACCTGCAGTCGGCACTCCAGGGTCTTGAGGGTCACACAGGACACGGCGCGCCTTCGGGCACCGCTGAGGATCCACACGCCGGGCACGGCGAGGACGCCGCCGACCCGCACGCAGGTCATGGTGACGAGGCCTCTGATCCGCACGCCGGTCATTCCATGCCGGCTACCCCGGAAGAGACTCCGCCCGCCCCCACCGGCCACGAGGGGCACTGACATGCTTGGCCGTCTCGTTGAATGGTCGGTGCGCAACGTCTTCCTGGTGCTGCTGATGGCGCTGGCGATTGTCGCCGGTGGCATCTACGCACTGATGAACACGCCGCTGGACGCACAACCGGATCTGTCGGACGTGCAGGTGATCGTGTTCACGGAGTACCCGGGGCAGGCGCCCCAGGTGGTCGAGGACCAGGTCACCTATCCGCTGACCAGCGCCCTGCTCGCGACGCCGAAGTCGAAGGACGTCCGCGGCTTCTCGTTCTTCGGCGCCTCCTTCATCTACGTCATCTTCGAAGAAGGCACGGACCTGTACTGGGCGCGCTCGCGCGTGCTCGAGAACCTCAACGTCGCGTCGAAAAACCTGCCGGCTGGCGTGGCACCGGCACTGGGACCCGACGCGTCCGGCGTGGGCTGGGTCTACCAGTACGTGCTGCAGAGCGACCGCCACTCGCTGGACGAGCTGCGCGCGATGCAGGACTGGTACCTGCGTTACCAGCTCACCACCGCGCCCGGCGTGGCCGAGGTCGCCAGCGTCGGCGGCTTCGTGCGCCAGTACTCGATCACCGTCGATCCGGTCCGGCTGCGCGAGTTCGACATCCCGATTTCACGCGTGTCCGAGGTGATCGCCGAGAGCAACCGCGACGTCGGCGGCCGCGTGATCGAGATGGCCGAGACCGAGTACATGGTGCGGGGCCGCGGCTACCTGCGCGGTATCGAGGATATCGAGAGCCTGGTTCTGCGCGCCGAAGGGGGCGCACCGGTGCTGATCGGCGACGTCGCCCGGGTCGAACTGGTACCCGATGAGCGCCGTGGCATCGTCGACCTGGACGGCGAAGGCGACGTTGTGGGCGGGATCGTCATTGCGCGCTTCGGCGAAAACGCCCTGGCCGTGATCGGGGGGGTGAAGGACAAGATCGCCCAGCTTGCGAGTGGACTCCCCGAGGGCGTCAGCGTCCAGGCGGTCTACGACCGCTCCGATCTCATCGTGCGCGCGATCAAGACGCTACGCACGACGCTGCTCGAGGAGAGCCTGATCGTCGCACTGGTGTGCCTGGTATTCCTGTTCCATGCGCGCAGCGCGCTGGTCGCGATCGTCATGCTGCCCGTCGGCGTGCTGATCGCGGTGATCGCGATGCGCATGCTGGGCATGAACTCCAACATCATGAGCCTGGGCGGCATCGCGATCTCGATTGGCGTGATGGTCGACGCGGCGATCGTGATGATCGAGAACGCGCACAAGCACATCGAGCGCTCCGACGGCTCCCGCAGCCGGACCCAGCTGATCATCGATGCCTGTCGCGAGGTCGGGCCGGCGCTGTTCTTCAGCCTGATGATCATCACCGTCTCGTTCCTGCCCGTGTTCGCCCTGGAGGCTCAGGAAGGTCGCCTGTTCAAGCCGCTGGCCTTCACCAAGACCTTCGCGATGGCCGGTGGCGCGCTGTTGTCGATCACGCTGGTACCGGTACTCATGCTGCTGTTCGTGCGCGGCAAGATCGTGCCCGAGCACAAGAATCCGGTGAACCGGTTCCTGGTTGCGGCCTATCGGCCGGTGATCAACGTCGTTCTGCGGCATCGCATGGCCACAATCATGTTTGCGTTGGCCGCCCTGTTTGCAAGCCTGTGGCCTGCATCGCGGCTGGGCAGCGAGTTCATGCCAACCCTCAACGAAGGCACGCTGCTGTACATGCCCGCGTCGCTTCCGGGCATGTCGGTGACCAAGGCCTCGGAGCTGCTGCAGCAGCAGGACCGGATCATCAAGGGCTTCCCGGAAGTGGAGTCGGTGTTCGGCAAGGCGGGCCGTGCCCTGACGGCCACCGATCCCGCACCGCTGGAGATGTTCGAGACCGTCATCAACCTCAAGCCCGAGGACGAATGGCGGGACGGCATGACCACCGACAAGCTCATCGCCGAGATGGACGCGGCGCTGAAGTTCCCGGGCGTCGCCAACTCCTGGACGATGCCGATCAAGGCGCGCACCGACATGCTGGCCACCGGCATCCGCACGCCCGTCGGCATCAAGGTCTTCGGCAGCAACCTGGAGCAACTGGACGCGCTGGCCACCGAG
>JAJXTQ010000286.1 GCA_021783685.1 Pseudomonadota bacterium
TCTCGGGCATGAACGGCTCGCGCCTGCCGGTGGTGGTCGCCCACGGCGAGGGCCGCGCCGTGTTCGTCTCCGGCGCCGAGCCCGTGACGGCGCTGCGCTACGTGGACAACCGCGGCCGCGTCGCGACGCGCTATCCGGCCAATCCCAACGGTTCTGCCGAGGGCGTGGCCGGTGTCACCACCGCGGACGGTCGCTTCACCATCATGATGCCTCACCCCGAGCGGGTCTTCCGCAGCCTGCAACTGTCCTGGCACCCGAAGGACTGGGGCGAGGAGTCGCCGTGGCTGACGATGTTCGCCAACGCGCGAAAATGGCTTGAATAGCGGGAAGGCCGCAACGAAAAACGGGAGCCGAGGCTCCCGTTTCTTCAGCCCGCAGATCGGGCCTTCGTCGATTTAATCGACCTTGGCTTTGTTGCGCAGGTCGAGCACGTGTTTTTCCACCATCTGCTGCTGCAGGCGCTGCACCAGCTTGGGCTTGGCTTCCTCAAGCGAGGGCAGCTTCAGCTCGCGGGTGTCTTCGAGCATGATGATGTGATAGCCGAAGTCGGTCTTCACCGGAGTCTCGGTGAAGTGCCCCTTTTTCAATTTGACCAGGGCATCGGCGAAAGGCTTCACGTAGCTCGACGGTGCTGCCCAGCCGAGTTCGCCGCCGCGATCCTTGGAGCCCGGATCCTTGGACAGCTTGGCGAGGTCGGCGAATTTCTCGCCCTTGTTGAGTTTGGCGATGATGTCCTTGGCCTCGGCTTCGGTTCCCACCAGAATGTGGCGAGCCTTGTACTCCTTGTCGCCCAGTTGGGCCTTGATCGCCGCGTATTCCTTCTTGATCGCGTCCTCGCTGATCGGGTGGGTCTTCACGTAGTTCTGCATGTAGGCATTGATCAACACGCTTTGTCGCGCCAGCTCCATTTCGCCCCGGACCAGCGGATTCTTGTCGAAGCCCTTCTTCACGGCTTCCTGGGCGAGGACTTCGCGCCGGATCAGTTCCTCGCGTACCGCCTTTTGCAGTTCCGGCGTGTCGGCCTGGCCTTGCGCGGTCTGGGCGGCGATCAGGGCATCGGCGCGAGTCTTGGGAATGGCCTTGCCATTTACCGTGGCAATGGTCTTGCCACTATCCTCCTTGGCGAAAGCGGGGGCCATGACCAGAACTGCGGCCAGCGCAACGAGGGAGGAGCGGATCAGAAAGCGGTTCATCAGTCTTTCCTTGCAGGTTGGGTCGGGTTGGTTGTGCAGTCATGCGCGTGACATAGAAAACCGTTTCTTCAGCGCCACGCGCATCATACACCAAGCGATGTGGAAATGTATTCGTCCGCGCTGCAGGCCAGGCGCCTGGCGGGGCGGCGCCGGGACTATCGGCCCTCGGATTGATCGTCGCGCCGGTGGCTGCCGCCGCTGAGGTTCGAGAAGAGGATGCCGGCGCTCATTTCTTCTTGAGCATCGCATCGACTTCTTCGCGGCTGATCACCATGGTCTTGTCGGCGCTCGTTTCCACGTAGCGTCGCGGCGCTGCCGGCGCGGGCCTGGTTTTCGTCCGCTCGCGCCGCAGGATGATCAGCAGCACGGTGAATATGACCGCCGCCAACAGGGCCGCCGAGACGAAGACGATCTGATCAAACATGAGGTCACCCGGAATAATTGAACGGCGCAATCGAACGATCCTGAACGACCGGCATCGTTCCTGGCTCCTGCTCTCGCTCGGGCATAATACCCCGCCCGCCGGCCTTTTCCTATGCTGCCGCTCAGCCCTCTTCGGGCGTCCTGGCGACGATGCCGAGCGCGTGGATCTCCCGCTTCATCATGGCGCCGAGGGCGTCGTATACCAGGCGATGACGGGCGAGGGTGGGCAAGCCGGCGAACCGCGGCGAGACGATGTTCATGCGGTAGTGGCCGCCGCCGCTGGCGGCGCCAGCGTGGCCGGCATGCTTGGCGCTGTCGTCTGCGATGTCGAGCTGCTGCGGCGCCAGGACGGCGAGCCGTTCGCGCATCTGGGCGATGACCGTCCCACGGGGACTTCCTTCTGTCATCACTGCGGATAGACCTGCTTGAAGGGGCGTACCGAGGTGCGGGCATACACGCCTTCGGTGACATAGGGGTCCGCCGCCAGCCAGTCCCGGGCGTCCTGCAACGAGGCGAATTCGGCGATGATCAGGCTGCCGAAGAAACCGGCCGGGCCGGCATCCCGCGCGTCGATCGCCGGCATCGGCCCGGCCAACACCAGGCGTCCCTCGGACTGCAACTGATCGAGCCTGGCACGATGCGCGGCGCGCACCGCGAGGCGCAGCTCGATGGCTCCGGGCGCGTCTTCGCCGAACAGGACGTAGCGCATCATGGCTTCTCCTCGAGATATTTCGACAGGAACATGCCCTGGATCACGACGAAGGCCAGCATCAGTCCCATGCTGCCGAACAGTTTGAAATTGACCCAGACCTCGGTGGACAGGTGGAAGGCGAAGGCGATCAGCAGGTTCAATACGCCCATCAGCGCGAAGAAGCCGATCCAGGCGAGATTGAGCCGGCGCCAGACCGGTTCGGGCAACTGCATCTGGGCTTCGAGCATGTTGCGGATCAGGTTCTTGTTCATCAGGCGCTCGGAGACCAGGAGCGCCGCCGCGAACGCCCAATAGAGCACCGTCGGCTTCCATTTGATGAAGACCTCGTCGTGGAGGATCAGGGTCAGGCCGCCGAAGAACACCACCAGGAAGAGACTCAGCCAGAGCATCTTGTCGACTCGCCCGTGGCGCAGCCGGACCCAGCCGATCTGCAGGGCGGTGGCGAGTATGACCACCAGCGTGGCGACCATGATCGGTCCTTGCTTGACCGCGATCCCGGCGCCCAGGCCGACCACCCCGAGTACCTGGCTGACCAGGCTGGCGGCGGCCTGGGCGTGGGCTTCGGAGACCTTGAAGGCGGCGAAGAAGAGCGCGACGGGCAACAGGTCGAAGAAGAATTTCATGGGCAGATTATATCCGTCTACTCTTTTTCCAGCTTCAGCGAAGCCGAGTTGATGCAGTAACGCAGGCCGCCGGGGGCCGGGCCGTCGGGGAACAGATGGCCCAGGTGGGCGCCGCACTGAGCGCATGTCACCTCGGTGCGGACCATGCCGTGACTGGTGTCGGGGGCCTCGATGATGTCGCCGGCGGGCTCGGTGAAGCTCGGCCAGCCGCAGCCGGAATCGTATTTTCCGGATGAATCGAACAGCGGCGCGTCGCAGCAGATGCAGCGGAACACGCCGGCATCGTGGCAGTCCCAGTATTGGCCGCTGAAGGCGGGCTCGGTGCCCTTCTCGCGGGTGACGCGATACTGCTCTGGCGAGAGCTGGGCGCGCCATTGGTCGTCGGTTTTTTTCAGGGACAAGCGTTTCTCCTGGTTCTCCAAGCGCTTCTTCGGCGGAGGCGGGGACGTATAATCCGGCGAATGAAGATTCTCTCAGAGTCCGCGCTCGGCGTTAAGTTCATTTTTCCCGCCGGCTGCACTGGGACCGCCTGATGCGCGT
>JAJXTQ010000287.1 GCA_021783685.1 Pseudomonadota bacterium
CGGACTGAGTGCAGGCGGAACAATGTAGAGCGCCTGCGCTCTAATGCCGCACGTTTTTAATCCCCCCGATATCGCAAGGATCCTTCACATGCGCGGAATCCGGTTCTTCGCCCTGCTCGCGTTGCTCGGCAGCGGCGGGGCCCTCGCACAAAGCGGAACGCCTGCGGCCGCTGCGCCGTTGGCCTTTGGCCGGGCGGGCCCCGCCAAGGTCTCGACCGGCTTGCGCCAACGCATCGACGGCTGCATCGCCTGCCATGGACCGCATGGCCAGGGAGGCGGCAGCGGCGGCTATGCCCCGCGCATTGGCGGCAAGCCTGCCGGCTATCTGTACCACCAGCTACAGAACTTCCGGGACGGCCGCCGCGCCTATCCGCTGATGACCTGGATGGTGCAGTATTTGCCCGGCGCCTACATGAAGGAGATCGCGGCGTACTTTGCGAGCCAGAGCCCGCCGCCGCCGCAGCCGCAGGTACCCATGGTCACGCAAGCGACGCTCGATCTCGGGCGCCGGCTCGTCAGCATGGGCGATCCCGCCCGTGGAGTGCCTGCATGCATGGCCTGCCACGGCGCCAACCTCATGGGCGTCGAGCCGGATGTTCCGGGGCTTGTCGGATTGACGAACGACTACATCAGCGCGCAGCTCGGGGCGTTCAAGCAGGAGATCCGCCGCACCAAGGCACCCAATTGCATGCACGAAGTCACGTCGCGCCTGGATGGCTCCGAGATCGGAGCGGTCGCGGCGTGGTTGTCGTCCCAGCCGGTTCCGCCGGGGGCGAAGCCCGCGGCTGCCGGCAGCGTCAAGTTCCCCCTGCGGTGCGGCAGCATCGACGGTGATGGTTGAGGAGAGACCCGATGCGTCGCAAGATTTTCCGTGGAATCGTGGTCCTGGCCGTGCTGGGACTGGCCTTCGTCGCTTGGGCGGTGTGGATGAGCGGCATCCTGCACCACGGTGTGCCGGAGCAACCGGCGACGGCTGGCGTTGCCGCTCCCGCGGCCGCCGTATCCGCGCCCGGGGCCTGGCAGGAGCCGCAGTTCGCCAGCGTCATCCAGCGAGGCAAATACCTGGCCCGCGCGGGTGACTGCGTGGCCTGCCATACGGCGCGGGGCGGCCAGCCGTACGCCGGTGGCCTCGCGACGCCCACCCCGTTCGGGACGCTGTATTCGCCGAACATCACGCCGGACAAGCAGGACGGGATCGGCAGCTGGACCGAGGCGGATTTCTGGCGAGCCATGCACGATGGCATCGCGCCCGGCAATCGCCTGCTCTATCCGGTGTTTCCATTCACGCACTTCACGCGGATCACACGCCCGGACGTGGATGCCATCTTCGCGTACCTGCGTTCGCTGCCGCCGGTTGCCAAGCCGGACATCCACAACCAGATGCCGTTTCCGTTCAACCAGCGCTCGACCCTCGTGTTCTGGCGGGCACTGTTTTTCCGTCCCGGCGAGTACAAGCCCGATCCCAAGCACTCGGCGGAGTGGAATCGCGGCGCTTACCTGGTCGATGGCCTCGGACACTGCGGCATGTGCCACAGCGCGTTCAATGTCCTCGGCGCAACGGACCAGAATGCCAAGCTCGCCGGCGGACTGATCCCGGTCCAGAACTGGTATGCACCGGCTCTCAATTCGGGCAGTGAACTGGGCCTCGGAAG
This sequence comes from Pseudomonadota bacterium, assembly GCA_021783685.1. The sequence goes on from JAJXTQ010000287.1 coordinate 1,653, forward strand.
CTGGAGCACCGGGGAACTGGTGCAGTACCTGAAGACCGGCGTATCACTGCGTGGCGCTGCGTATGGACCGATGTCGGACGTGGTCTTCCACAGCCTGCAGCACCTGTCCGATGGCGATCTCGGCGCGATCGCGACGTACCTCCGCTCGCAGTCCGAGAAGACCTCGCCCAGTGACCGCCAGCGGGTTGAAGTCTCGCCCGAGCTTGCCGCCGAACTCGTGGATCAGGGCAGGCAGATCTACGTGAACCACTGTGCCGCATGCCACCAGCTCGATGGCCGAGGCTCCGGTCTTCAGTATCCACCGCTTGCCGGCAACCCTTCCATTGCCATGCAGCCGGGCACCAACGCGATCCGAATCGTGCTGCTCGGCGGATTCCAGCCGGGGACCAAGGGCAATCCGCGTCCGTACTCCATGCCGCCGTTTGCGCAACTGCTGAACGACCACGACGTTGCGGCCGTGGTGAGCTACATCCGCCAGGCCTGGGGCAACAAGGCCCCCGCGGTTTCGCCCGCAGTGGTGGGCCGTTTCCGCCAGGTTCCCGTCGATTAGTCCGGTCGCAGCGCCGATGGCGAGCCCGCGAGGCTGGCGGTCGGCGCTGCTGCCCTGACCCATCCTCCGGGGTAAGGGCACCGGCATCCCCGGGAGGGGCAGGGCCTGCGGGAGTTCGGAGCGGGCGGGAGATCGCGCGGCAAAGCGGGTATCGGACGCCACGCTGAACGCGGCCACCGTGGCGATCGGACGGGGTCGCCGGAGCGTTGCATCAGAAGCATCTAATCAGTACCATTTTGGTCTTGATTGGAGATACCCCGTGTTGCGTCTGAGCCGCCTCACCGATTATGCAACCGCCGCCCTCGGCTGGATGGCTGAACATCCCCACCGCATCGTGAGCGCCGCAGAACTCGCGACGGTGCTGCACCTCGAGGCGCCGACCGTGGCCAAGGTGCTGCGCTCGCTGGTGCGTGCCGGCATGGTCGAGTCGTTCCGCGGCGCCAGCGGCGGCTACCGTCTGGCTCGTCCGGCGGAGCACATCAACCTGGCCGAGCTGGTCGAGGCGCTCGAGGGACCGTTTGGCATCACCGACTGCGCAGCCGGCGATGCCTGCGCGCACTCGACGCACTGCGGTGTCAGCGCGCCTTGGCAACGCATCAGCGCCGTGGTCGCGCAGACACTGGCGCGCATGAGCCTCGCGGATCTGGCCCGGCCATTGCCCGCGTCGCCGGAGCGCCGGGTCGCCATCCAGGTGGAGGTCGCCTGATCATGTCCGACAGCATCGAACCCGCTGCGCCGGTCGCACCGGTCGCCGTCAGCGAAGCGCTCGGTCGCCGCTATGCCGCCGGCTTCGTCACCGACATCGAGACGGAGAGCCTGCCGCCGGGGCTCGACGAAGGCGTCGTCCGCGCAATCTCCGCGCGCAAGCAGGAACCGCCGTGGATGACCGAGTGGCGGCTGGCTGCATTCCGACGTTGGCAGACCATGCCCATGCCGCAATGGGCCAAGTTGCGGATCGCTCCGATTGATTTCCAGGCGATCAGCTACTTCGCTGCACCCAAGAAGCGTCCCAAGTCGCTTGATGAGGTCGATCCCAAGCTCCTGGAGACCTACGACAAGCTTGGCGTGCCGCTGCATGAACGGGCCCGCCTTGCCGGGGTTGCCGTCGACGCCGTGTTCGACTCCGTTTCGGTGGGCACGACGTTCCGAGAGGACCTCAAGCGGGCCGGCGTCATCTTCTGTTCGATGAGCGAGGCCTTGCGCGAGCATCCGGACTTGGTGCGCCAGTACCTCGGAAGCGTCGTGCCGACCAGCGACAACTTCTTCGCGGCGCTGAATTCGGCCGTTT
>JAJXTQ010000288.1 GCA_021783685.1 Pseudomonadota bacterium
GCGGCATCACGGGACTGACCACCGACGATGGCCGCGCAACCATCCTGATGCCGCATCCGGAACGCGTCATCCGCAGCGCCCATCTGTCCTGGCACCCGGACGACTGGCCCGAGGACACCCCCTGGCTGCGAATGTTCCAGAACGCCCGCGCCTGGTTAGGCTGAACGCTGGAGGGGTTCAGCGCTTTTCGTGGTACAGCTTGTAGCCCCACAGGCCCAGAAACAGGAAGACGCCGCCCAGTCCAAACGCCAACTGCAGCTGGACATCCGCCTGCGGGCTGAAGAAATAGGCCAGCATCCGCCCGCCCCGCGGGATGGTGGCCGAATAGTAGGTCGCGATCAGGCACAAGCCGAACCCCAGGACCAGAAACCGGCTGCGGTGCTCGATCAGTATCTCGTTTTTGGCCAACCACCAGCGGCGCACGTCCCTCTCCTCCGCCCCCATTGCACCCGCCCCATCCCGCCCGGGATCTCGGGCGGGCTTCCCTTGCCGCCATCATAAGCCAAGCGGATCACCGATCCGTTGCTATACTGGCCGCACGCATTGTCAACCCGCGATACGGCATGGACACCCAGCATCAACCCATCTTGGATTACTACCGGGAAAGCCACATCGACTACCAGATGGTCTGGGGGAGCTTTCGGCATCTGGGCCTGCATTATGGCTACCATGACGCGGCGCATCGGGGTCACCATGCGGCCGTCCTGAACATGAATCGGCAGGTGGCCGACCGGCTGCAGGTCCAGCCCGGTCAGCGTCTGCTCGACGCCGGCTGCGGCATCGGCGGCACCAGCATCTGGATGGCGGCGAATCGCGGCGCGGATGTCACCGGCGTGAACATCTCGCCTGAGCAGCTGGCCCGCGCCCGCAAGCTGGTCGAAGATCGCCACCTGCAGGACCGCGTACGGTTCGTCCAGCGCAGCTACACCGACACCGGCCTGCCGGACGCGCAGTTCGACGGTGTTTATGGCATGGAAAGCGTGAGCTACGCCATCGACAAGCGCGACTTCATCCGCGAGGCCCATCGGCTGCTGAAACCGGGCGGACGGCTCGTGATCACCGATGGCTTCAGCAACGACGCCGCTTTTCCCGAGCATCTGCGCGGCGACTACGAGCGCTGGCTGGACGGCTGGGCGGTCGACAACCTGGCCGGCGCCCGCCAGTTCCAGGACGATCTCGCCGATCTGGGTTTTCGGGATATCCGCTTCGAAGACGCCCTTCACCGCGTACTGCCCTCCTCCCGCCGCATGCACCGCGCCGCGAAATACACCCTCTGGGGCGGCAAGTTGCTGGAAAGGCTCCGCATCCGCACACCGGTCCAGACCGGCAACATCATCGCCGCCAAGCTGCAATACCCTTGCCTGATCGGCCGTGCGTGGATCTACGGCATCGTCACCGCCGTCAAATAGCCCGTCGAGCGTGTGAGGATGCCGCAGCACCGACGGACCGCTGCCGAGCGTTTCGTGCCGGCACCGCATGGCATCAAACTGCGCGACCCGGCGTCCCATCGCGCGCCAGCGGCTGGGTCAGACTCTGCCCAGAGCGGTCACCTCGAACGGGCCAACATGCGCCGATCGGCGACAACCGTCTGATTCATAACGACTAAATAAACTGGCATCGGTTTTGCTGGACGCAAGGTGCAGGGATGCATCACACACACAGCCGACCACGACAAGAACATCGATCGATTTGCCGCTGGCCCCCGGACTCCCGGGGGCTCTTTTTGTCTTGACGACCCGCCCAGACGCCGCGCAGGTCAGCCGACCCGGGCAACCGCGGTCGGGAACGGTGCGGGGCGGTCGGTTATTCGGTTCTGCTCTCCACCGATGCGTCCCGCAGCTCGCCCGTACCGGCCTGATTCGAGGCCGCCCGCAGCGCCTCCAGCAGCGCCTGGTCGGGCTCCCCGTCCAGGGGCAGCCTGGTATCCCGCACGAAGTTGCGAATCGCGAGGCGACTTTCCTCGCCCAGCACGCCGTCCACCCGCTCGATGGGGTAGCCCAGCATCCGGAGTCGCTGCTGGATCTCCCGGCCGTCGGCGCGCAGGTAGCGTGTCACGCGCGGACCCTTGGCGTGCAGCGGCGGACCACCCGCCAGCCGATCTGCGAGCAAACCGACCGCCAGCGCATAGTTGGTCGAGGCGTTCCACTTCATGATGACGCGGAAATTGGGGTAGGTCACGAAAGCAGGCCCGGTGCGCCCGCCCGGCGCCAGCAATGAGACCGACTCCACCCGATCCGGCAGTGCCGATCCGTCGGTGCGGCGAATGCCCAGCGCGGTCCATTGCCCGACGGGCTTGGCGGCCTTGTAACCGGCGTCCTCCAGAGCGCGCGCGTCGCTGACGATGACTTCCTCGCCCCACGCTTCGCGGGGGCGCCAGCCCATGCGACTCAGGTAGTTGGCGGCCGAGGCGAGGGCGTCGGGAAGGCTGCGCCACAGGTCGATGCGGCCATCCCGGTCGTAGTCGACGGCGTAGTGGCGCATGGTCGTCGGCATGAACTGCGTGTGACCCATCGCGCCGGCCCAGGAGCCGCGCAGATCCGCCAGATCGAGTCGCCCTTCGTCGACCATGGCAATGGCATCGATCAACTGACGGCTGAACATGCGACTGCGCCGGGCGTCGCACGCCAGGGTCGCCAGCGCGTCGAGGGTGGGGATATCGCCGAAATAGTTGCCGAAATTGGTCTCCAGCCCCCAAAACGCCACCAGATACTCGGGCGGCACGCCGTATTCCTCTTGCAGGCGTGCCAGCAGCGGCCGATGCTGTTCGAGCACCGCCTGGCCGTTCTGCAGACGGGTCGGGCTGATGCTGCGCTCGAGATAGTCCCAGAAACTGGATACGAATTCGCTTTGCCCGCCGCGATCGGTGCGGATCACGTCGGGGCGCTGCCGGATGCCCGCGAACGCGGGCGTCAGGACTTCGGCTCGCACGCCCGCCTGACGCGCCTGGCCGCGCAACTCGTCCAGACAGGCGTCAAACGATGGCGCAGCCGTCACGCAGCCGGCGGCAACCGCGAGCAGCAATCCCAGCACACTTGAGAGGCCTTGTTTCCGCATCGATACTTCCACGCAATGTTCTTGAGAGGGCTGCGAACCGGGCCGCGCTGGGATTCTGGCCAGCGTCGGCGATTTGTTCAACTCCGCCCGGGATCGGCCGATAAGGCGGGAGACACGGGCGGGGCCGGTTATGCACCCGGCGTCATCACATTGCAAGCAGAGGCCGCAAGAATGATCGCATTTCATGCGATCCGACAGGGGACGTCCGATGATGAATCTGGTACCCAACTGCACGTTTCGAAAACTCCGGTCGTGGCTGCTCGCCATGAGCTGCGCCATCCTCGTTCCCCCGCTCGCTCACGCGGACCTCGCGTGCCCGGCCAGCGAGGCCGCTCCGCCGGACTTTCAGTGGGGTCTGGTGGCCTACCACGTCAATTTCCCCGGTTACGAGTTGCAGGTCGAGGATCTGGATCGCATGGCCGCCAATGG
>JAJXTQ010000289.1 GCA_021783685.1 Pseudomonadota bacterium
GCATGGGCAAGGTCGATGGACGCTTCGTGATCGTGTTGAACGTCAATCGGGTGCTCTCGACGGAGGATCTGGCGATGCTCGGCCGCGCACCCGGACAGGAATTGTCGGTGCAGGAGGCGGCCTGAAATGACCTCGATCACGCCGGCGGCCGATGCCGGACGCCAGCTCAGCGACGGCGAGTTCCTCCAGTTCCAGGGGCTGCTCAAGCGCCTGGCGGGCATTCACCTGTCGCCGGCGAAAAAAGCGCTGATCTGCGGGCGGCTGGGCAAGCGCCTGAAGCACCACGGGTTGGCGAACTACGGCGAGTATTTCCGCCTGCTCACCGGCGCTCATGAAGCCGGCGAGCTGCAGATCGCGATCGATCTATTGACCACCAACGAGACCTACTTCTTCCGCGAGCCAAAGCACTTCGACTTCCTGCGCGAGCGCATCCTGCCGGCGAGGACGCCGGGCTCGCCCTTCCGCGTCTGGAGCGCGGCCTGTTCCAGCGGCGAGGAGCCCTACAGCCTGGCCATGCTGCTGGCCGAGCGCCTGGGCGGCGCCCCCTGGGAGATCGTCGCCTCGGACCTCAGCACCCGGGTGCTGGAGAAGGCCAGGGGCGGACTGTATCCGCTGGAGCGCGCCCGGAACATACCCGAAGCCTATCTCAAATCCTATTGCCTGAAGGGCACCGGCCAGTACGCGGGCAATCTGCTGATCGAGCGCAGCCTGCGCGAGCGGGTCCGCTTCCTTCAGGTGAATCTGAACGAGCCCCTGCCCCGGCTGGGCGAATTCGACCTGATCTTCCTGCGCAACGTGATGATCTACTTCGAGCCGGAAACCAAACGCCGCGTGGTGGAGCGCCTGATCCCGGCGTTGAAACCGGGCGGCCACCTGCTGATCGGCCATTCGGAGACCCTGAACGGCGTCACCGAAGGACTGCACTCCGTTTCGCCTTCGATCTACCGCAAGGCATGAAAACCCCCGCCGGCATCGTCGAGATCTTCCTGAAACCCGGAGAGTATTACTTCGGCGACAGCGATACGCGCATCCGCACGCTGCTGGGCTCCTGCGTCGCGATCACGCTGTGGCATCCCGAGCGGCGCATCGGCGGCATGTGCCACTACATGCTGCCCGGCCGGCCGCGCGATGCCAAGCTGCCATTCGACGGCAAGTATGCCGACGAGGCGCTGCAGCTCCTGATCGCCGAGATCATCCGGGCGGGCACCGAACTGCAGGAGTACGAGGTGAAGATGTTCGGCGGCGGCAACATGTTTCCGAATCCCGAGCGCTGCCGCAACGACCACGTCGGCAGGAAGAACGCCCAGGCCGGGCGCCGGCTGATGGCTCAGCACGGCATCAGCTCCAAGGGCGGGGATCTGGAGGGCACCGGCCACCGCAACATCGTCTTCGACATGTGGAGCGGCGAGGTCTGGGTCAAGCGGGTGAGCCTGGGTGAAGAGCCGGAACAGTGTATAAAGTGCGCGATCGGGAAAACATGCTACGGCAGATAAAGGTGTTCGTCGTCGATGATTCCGCGGTGGTGCGCCAGGTGGTCTCGGGCGTGCTCGGGGCCGACCCGGCGATCGAGGTGATCGGCACGGCGATGGACCCGATCTTCGCGCTGGAGAAGATGGCCAGGCGCTGGCCGGACGTGATCGTGCTCGACATCGAGATGCCGCGGATGGACGGCATCACCTTCCTCAAGAAGCTGATGATCGAGCATCCGACGCCGGTGGTGATCTGCTCCTCGCTCACCGAGAAGGGCGCGGCGACGACGATGGAGGCGCTGGCCGCCGGCGCCATCGGCGTGGTCGCCAAGCCGGGCATAGGCGTGCGCCGCTTCCTGATGGAGGATGCCGCCTCCGAGCTGGTGCACGCGGTCCGGGCGGCGGCCGGCGCCCGCCTCCAGCGCATTCAGGCAAACACGGCGCCGCCGGCCGCCAAGTTGAGCGCCGACGCCATCCTGGCGCGATCCGAGCGGGCGATGAGCCAGACCACCGAGCGGCTGGCGGCACTGGGCACCTCGACCGGCGGCACCCAGGCGCTGGAGGCGGTGCTGACCCAGTTGCCGCGAACCGCGCCGGGCATCGTCATCGTCCAGCACATGCCGGAAAAGTTCACCGCCTCCTTCGCCGCGCGCCTGGATTCCCTGTGCCAGATCGAGGTGCGGGAAGCCAGGAACAACGACCGCGTGATGCCGGGCCTGGCCCTGATCGCGCCCGGTGGCCGGCACATGGTCTTGAAGCGCAGCGGCGCGCAGTATCACGTCGAGGTGCTGGACGGCCCGCTGGTCAATCGCCACCGGCCCTCGGTGGACGTGCTGTTCCGCTCGGTCGCCAAGAGCGCCGGCAAGAACGCCCTGGGGGTGATCATGACCGGCATGGGCGACGACGGCGCCCGCGGCCTGAAGGAGATGCAGGACGCCGGCGCGCACACCCTGGCGCAGGACGAGGCTTCCTGCGTGGTCTATGGCATGCCCAAGGAAGCGGTGAAGCTGGGCGCCGCCGACCGCAGTCTGGCGCTCTCCGCCATTCCGTCCGAAATCATGCGTCTTGGCTAGCCGCAATCGATATGAACACCGATCCAATCCTGTCGCGCTCAGGCGAAGCCTCCGCTGACATCACCGCCGAGCGCTTCGCCGAAGAGGGCAAGAGGCACGCCGGGACCGCCATCGGCGTCGACTTGATCGCGGGCGAGGCGAGGAAAGGCAAGCCCGGCCAGTGGCGATATCGGCTGCGCGACGTGCTCGACAATCTTTTTTCCTTCGTCGCGCTGCTGGATTTCAAAGGCTGCCTGCTCGAGGTCAATCGCGTGCCGCTGGAAGCGGCCGGCCTGCGGCGCGAGGACGTGCTGGGCAGCCATTTCGCCGAGAGCCCCTGGTGGTCGCACCAGCCGGAGCAGCGGGCGCGGCTCGATGCGGCCATGGAGGAGGCGCGCCAGGGGCGGGTCGCGCGCTTCGAAGACGCCCTGCTGACGGCCGACGGGCGGGCCATGCCCCTCGATTTCAGCATCGGCCCGATACGCGACGACGCCGGTCGCATCGTTCATCTGGTGGCTTCAGGCGTCGATATCAGCGAGCGCAAGGCGGCGGAGGACTGGGTCCAGTTCCTCGCCCAGCACGATCTGCTCACCGGATTGCCCAACCGGATGCTGTTCTCCGACCGGCTGGCGCAGGCCATCGCGCAAGCGAAGCGGCAGCAGACGCAGCTCGCCGTGCTGTTCGCGAATCTCGACCGTTTCAAGAACATCAACGATTTCCTCGGGCACCCGGTCGGCAACCAGGTGCTGCAGGAGGTGAGCCGGCGTCTGACCGCCGCGGTGCGGGAAACAGATACGGTGTGCCGGCAGGGCGGGGACGAGTTCATCCTGCTGGCGCAGGGCGTATCCGGTCCGGAGCAGGCGGCCCAGGTGGCCGGCGAGCTGCTCTCCGCGCTGTCCCAGCCCTATTCGCTCGCCGGTCGCGAACTCGCGCTCACCGCCAGCATCGGCATCGC
>JAJXTQ010000290.1 GCA_021783685.1 Pseudomonadota bacterium
GTCGCCGAGGATCAGCGCCGAGGGCGCGCCGGCGAGGAAATCCGCGCCGATCAGCAGCGCCTGGGCAATGCCGTCGGGTTCGGGCTGCACGGCGTAGCGCAGCGTCATGCCCCACTGGCCGCCGTCGCCGAGGACGCGGGCGAAGGCTGCGGCGTCATGCGGCGTGGTGATGACGAGCACCTCGCGGATGCCGGCCAGCATCAGCGTGCAGAGCGGGTAGTACACCATGGGCTTGTCGTAGACCGGCATGAGCTGCTTGCTCACGGCGACGGTCAGCGGATAGAGCCGGGTGCCGGAGCCACCAGCGAGCAGGATGCCTTTGCGTGAGGTCGAACCGGGCATGGACGTCGATTCTGGATGAAACGCTGTGAGGCGGACATCTTGGCACACTGAAGCGCCGTTTGCGTGTCATCGCCAAGGTTGCAAAGCCCGTGGCGATCCCGGCACCGGTGGATTCAGGCGGTGCCTGGCCCGTGGTCGATGGCCTCGCACAACAGATGCAGGATCAGGATGTGCATTTCCTGGATGCGGGCGGTGCGGGCCACGGGCACGATCAGCGCCTGGTCGACCCGGCCCGCCAGCGCGCCGCCGTCGCGGCCGAGCAGGCCGATGGTGGCGATCTCCTGCGCGCGGGCCGCTTCCACGGCGCGCAGCACATTGGGCGAATGGCCGGAAGTGCTGAGCGCGAGCAGGACGTCGCCCGGCCGGCCCAGCGCCTCGAGCTGGCGCGCAAAGATCGCCTCGAAGCCGTAGTCGTTGCCGATGGCGGTGAGGGCCGAGGTGTCGGTGGTGAGGGCGATGCCGGCGAGGCCGCGCCGTTCGCGCTCGAAGCGCCCCGTGAGTTCGGCCGCGAAGTGCTGGGCGTCGGCGGCCGAGCCGCCGTTGCCACAGGCGAAAACACGTCCGCCCTCGCGCAGCGCCCGGCCGATGCATTCGGCGGCGCGCAGGATGTCGGGCGCCAGGGCGGTCACGGCCTCGAGCGCGGCGCGGTGTTCGGCGAGGCTGTGCTGGATCGACGCGGTCATGGTCTCTCAACGCCGGGAATGGTGGGGTGGCCGCAGTGTATCAGCCGGCATCGGATGTTGCGGCGCTCGGTGAGGGGTGTCACGGCGTTCTCCGCATCACCGGAAGTGCGTGATGCTCAGGTGCCCGCGCGCTGCAGTTGACGTTCATGGAGGGTCACGCGCTGCGTCGCGCCGAGCAGGTCCATGAGCACGATGACCCGCGCCTCGCCGTCGCGGGCTGCGAATACCGCCCGCAGTCCGGTGAAGGGTCCCGCGGTGACTTCCAGCGCCTGGCCGGTTTGCCATTCCACGACCCGCGTCATGCCGCCTTCGCCGCATTCCAGACGCAAGCGGTCCACGAAACCATCCGGCAACGCAGCAGGCTCGAGCCCGAAGCGCACCAGGCCGACCACGCCCTGTGTCGAACGGATGGGCGCGGTGTTCTGCCGGGCCAGGTCGAGTCGTGCGAAGAGGTAGCGTGGGAAGAAGGCCGAGCTGACCCATTGTGTTTGTCGGCGGACTTGCCTGCGCTCGCGGATCAGCGGCAGGTAGCAGGTGAATCCCTGACGCTCCAGATGCGTGAGGGCGGTTTGTTCCTGCCGCGGTTTGGTATGGACGGCGTACCAGCGGGCCATCAGCGGATATCCGGGGATGTGGCCGGCGCGGATTCCGCGATCGCCTGTTCGGGATGCTCGATTCCGAGGGCCATGAGTTCGCGCTGCAGTGCATCGATCTCGGCGCGGATCGTTTCGTACTCGGCGCGTTTGTGTCGCAGGAACTGCACCGTCGCCCACGTCTTGGCCTCGATGCCGGCGGGGGTGAGGAGATAGGTGTAGTGCTTCTTGTCCGGATTGCGGCGGAAGTTGTCGAGCTTGATGTGTCCTTTTTCGATGAGCGCCCGCAGGCAATAATTGATCTTGCCGACGCTGACGCCCATCTCTCCGGCCAGCTCCCGCTGTGTCGCCGCAGGGTCGCGGGAGAGGCGTTGCATGAGGCGGTAACGAACTTCGTCTGCGGTCATCGCCGGCTCCGTTCAAGGTCTGAACGCAGGTTAGCGCGCACCGGATGCGGCTGCAAGGGGCGGCCTCCGACGACGCATTCCCGACGGCGCCGGCTCATTCGACGCGCTGGCGCAGCCGCAGTCGAGCCAGCGTTCCGTACCCCTGCGCGCCCGGCCGGGCGGGGGTGCGCGCGAGGCGCGATGCGCCACCGACCGTCCGTTCCGCGACGCATCGTCGGCCCACGCGCCGATGAATCCGTTCTTTCCAGCATTCGAAAAACACGTTATGCTTTTTGCCGCGCCATAATCACTAACCGGCGGGGAGAAAGTTCAGTGGAAAAGACGAGAAAGAAGCGAGTGAAATACACCCCGGAATTCGTCGACAGCGTCGCGCAGAAGTTGCGGGACCTGCCCCCGGTGGAGTCCGCAAAGAAATCGGCCCAACTGAGCAAGCAGGATGCGATCCGGAAGTTGTCCAAGGACATCCGGGCCATGCAGAAGCGCGGCTATACGATGGAAATGATCGCTGGCGTGCTCAAGTCCGAGAACATCACGGTGAGCGTGGCCACCCTCCGCAATTACCTTCAGTCGTCCCGCGGAGCGGCGGTGGCGACGCCTCGCAGGGAACGTCGCGGCACGGTACCGGCCGAGTGATCGATCGCGCGGAGCAGGGTCGGGGCGCGGCGAATGCCGCGCCGTTGGTTTCGCATGAGCGTCGTGCGCGGGACGGGGATGGATTCGTAGGATGACCATGGGGGCGACAGGGATTTGCGGCCTGTGGCGGCGCGGATTGCTGGCGCCGGCACTGGTGATGGCCTTGGTGTCTTGCGCCGCAAGGCATCCCGAACCCCCGCCCGCACCGCCACCGCTTGCGGCGCCCGATGTGCGCGCCCAGGCCGCCCTGATTCCCCCGGTGACCTTCGAGGGCGAAATGCCCTGCAAATCCTGCGGGGGCATGCGCCGCACCCTGACCTTGCTTGCCGATGGCAGCTACCGTCTCCGCCAGCGCTATGAGTCCGCCCATGGGGGCAGCGGCATCGTCCTGCACGAGGTGGGGCGGTGGACGCTGACCGGCAAGCGACTCCGCCTGCGCGGCGAAAGTGGTCGTGGCGGGGACTATCAGCTTGCGGATTCCACCCGGCTCATCCAGCTCGGCCGCGACGGCGAGCCGCTCGCCGGGGTCATGGCCTACAGTCTCAGCCGCGCGGCGCAGGTCGATCCCATCGCCGAACCGATGCGGGTTTCAGGCATCTATGATGCCCGCAGCAGACGGGTGGCGCTGTGCGGGACGGGCCAGTCGCTGCCGGTGCTCGGCGACATCGGTGATGCGCCCGCGGTGGAGCGGATGGCGCAGGAGACGGGCGGCGCGAATGGGCTGTGGGTCAGCGTCGAGGCGCAATGGGTGGAGGCGCAGCGCAAGGGGGAGGTCCACGGCCAACCTTTCCT
>JAJXTQ010000291.1 GCA_021783685.1 Pseudomonadota bacterium
CGCTTCGAGCGCGACGGCGCCCATATCGTCGGCATGACCGGCATGCCGGAAGCGGCGCTGGCGCGCGAGGCCGGCATTCCCTACGCCGCGCTCACGGTGGTCGCCAACTGGGCGGCCGGCCGCGCCGACAGCGCCCGCGCCATCCGCTTCGAGCATCTCGAAGCGGTATTGCAGCAGGCGATGGTGCGGGTGCGCAAGGTGATCGAGGCCCTGTGCGAAGCGTGCGAGGAGGGCGCATGATCCGCGAAGTGCTGCGCATGGGCGACCCCCGCCTGCTGCTCACGGCGCAGCCGGTGACGGCGTTCGGCTCGCCCGAGTTGCACGCGCTGATCGAGGACATGCAAGACACCATGCGTCACCTCGACGGCGCGGGGCTCGCGGCGCCGCAGATCGGGGTTTCCCTGCGCGTGGTGATCTTCGGCTTCGAGTCCAATCCGCGCTATCCCGAGGCGGCGGCGGTGCCCCTCACGGTGCTGATCAACCCTGAACTGGAAGCGCTCTCCGAGGAACAGGAAGAGGGCTGGGAGGGCTGCCTGTCCTTGCCCGGCCTGCGCGGACGGGTACCGCGCTGGCGGCGCCTGCGCTATTGCGGCCGAGATCCTTCGGGCCGCCGCATCGAGCGCGAGGTGGAGGATTTTCACGCCCGCGTGGTGCAGCACGAGTGCGACCATCTGGACGGCATCCTCTACCCGATGCGCATCCGCGACTTCCGCTTCTTCGGCTTCACCGATCAACTGTTCCCCGAGGGCGACGCGCCGGCGGAGGATTGATCAAACCTGCAGGACTTCGAGCAGTTCCTGCTCGATCCGCACCAGGGTCCCGGTCTGCGCCAGTTCCGCGCCGCTGATCAGGAAGGTGTCCTCGACGCGCTCGCCCAGCGTGGCGATCTTGGCGGTGTGCAGTTCGACGCCGTGGCGCGCGAGCACCAGCGCGATCGAGTGCAGCAGGCCGGGGCGGTCGGCCGCCATCACCGACATGACGTAAAACTGGCCATTCTCGTCGGAGCGGATGGCGACCTCAGGCGCGATCGGAAAGTGCCGAACCTGACGCGACAGGCGACCGGTGGCCGGCGCCTCGATCGGGGCGCGCTGTTTCAAGCGCTCCACCAGATCGTGCTCGATCAGCGCCACCATGTCGCGGTAGGGCAGGTGGTGGCTGGGGTCGAGCAGGATGAAGCTATCCAGCGCATAGCCGTGGCGCGTGGTGTGGATCTTGGCGTCGGCGATCGAATAGCCCAGGCGGCCGAAAAAGCCGCACAGACGGGCGAACAACAGCGGCTGGTCGGCGGTATAGACCATCACCTGCAAGCCTTCGGCCACCTGGTTCAGGCGCGCCTTGACCACCGGTTCGGCGGCCTCGGGACGGTGGTAGAGCACGCGCGCGTGCCAGGCGATCTCCTCGGCGTCGTGGCGCATGAAATAGACGGTATCGAGCTGCCGCCACAGCGCTTCCTCGACGCCCGGACGCAGGCCGTGCAGGCGCAGCATGCTTTGCGCCTCCTCCTGCCGGCCGGCCAGGCCCACCGCCTGCTGCGGCGTGGCGCCGGCGAGCAGGCGGCGCGTGGCGGCGTAGAGATCTTCGAGCAGCTTGCCCTTCCAGGCGTTCCAGACCTTCGGACTGGTGCCGCGGATGTCGGCGACGGTGAGCAGGTAGAGCGCGATCAGACGCCGCTCGGTCTTGACCACGGCGGCGAAGTCGGCGATGACCTGCGGATCGCCGAGATCCTGTTTTTGCGCGACCGCCGACATCGTCAGGTGCTGCCCGACCAGGAACACCACCAGCTCGGTATCCTCCGCCGTCATCCCGTGGACCTTGCAGAAGCGTCCGGCGTCCTTCATGCCCAGCCTGGAGTGGTCGCCGCCGCGGCCCTTGGCGATGTCGTGGAACAGCGTCGCGACGTAGATCGGCCAGGGGCGTTCGAAGCCGCTGAGCAGGCGGCTGCACAGCGGATATTCGTGGGCGAACTCGGGCAGGGCGAAGCGCCTGACGTTCCTCATCACCTGCAGGATGTGCTGATCGACGGTATAGACGTGGAACAGGTCGTGCTGCATCTGACCGACGATCCTGCCGAAGGCCGGCAGATAATGGCCGAGAATGTCGTACTGGTTCATGCGCCGGAATTCATGCACCAGGCCGCGCTCCTGCTGGAACAGCGACAGGAACAGGGCGCGGTTGTCGGGGTCGCGGCGGAAGGCGGCGTCGATTCGGCCGCGCGCGCGCCATAGCGCGCGCAGGGTGCGCGCCGTCATGCCCTTCAGATCGGCGTGCTGCTGCAGCAGCAGGAAGCTCTCCAGGATGGCGCGCGGCTGGCGCTCGAACAGGGTCTCGTCGCGCACGTCGAGCAGGTCGCGCTCCCTCTGGAAGTTTTCGCTGACGGCGACCGGGGTCGTCTCGGCGACCGGGAAGATGCGCTCGGCGAGGTTCTGCAGCAGCAGGGTGTTCAACTGGGTGACGCCCTTGGCGTTTCGGTAGTAGCGCTGCATCAGGAGCTCGGAGGCGCGCTTGGTGGCGCTGGCGGCGATGCCGAAGGCCTGCGCCAGCGCCTCCTGATAGTCGAACATCAGTTTTTCCTCGCGTCGCCGGGCGAGATAGTGCAGACGGACGCGGACGTGACGGAGGAAGTTCTCGAGCCGCTCCAGCTGCCGCGCTTCCGCCGGGATGAGCAGCCCCTTGCCGGCCAGTTCGCGCCAGTTTCCGCCCAGACCGGCGGCGCGGCTGATCCACAGGATCACCTGAAGATCGCGCAGACCGCCGGGACTCTCCTTGCAGTTGGGCTCCAGGCTATAGGGCGTGTCGTTGTGGCGAGCGTAGCGCTCATCCTGTTCGAGTCGCTTGGCCTTGAAGAAGACCCGCGGGTCCCGGTGCGCGCGCATGGCCGCCTCGAAGCGGACGAAGGTCTCAGCGCAGCCGACCAGCAGCCTGGCTTCGAGCAGGCTGGTCTGGACCGTGATGTCGCGGCCGGCTTCCGAAACGCATTGGGCGATGCTGCGCACGCTGTGGCCGACGTCTAAGCCGATGTCCCAGAGCACGCCGACCAGTTGCTCGATCTGCGGCTGATGATCGGTGTGCAATTCGTCGGGCAGGAGCAGCAGCAGATCCACGTCGGAGGCCGGATACAGCTCGCCGCGGCCGTAACCGCCGACCGCGACCAGCGCCAGGTGTTCGGGCAGGCTGAAGTGCCGCCAGATATCGCTCAAGACCGAATCCACCAGCGCCGCCCGCCCTTGCACCATGGCGGCGGCGTCGGCATCGGCTTCATAGGCCGTTCGTAGCGCTGCCTGGCCTGCCTGCAAGTCGGCACGCAGCTTGGCGACCGGGCTTTGCGCCTCGGTTCTGGCCGGCGAACTCATCGTCACCCGAGGTAGGCGGGCTTGGGCGGCGCGCCCGCGGACAGCGTCAGCACCTCGAAGCCGGTCTCGGTCACCAGGATAGCGTGCCCCTAC
>JAJXTQ010000292.1 GCA_021783685.1 Pseudomonadota bacterium
AGCGGCGCCCAGGCGGTCCACCCCGGCTACGGCTTCCTCTCCGAGAACGAGGGTTTCGCCGAGGCTTGCCACGCCGCCGGCCTGGTGTTCATCGGTCCGCCGGTCGCCGCGATCCGGGCGATGGGCTCCAAGTCCGCGGCCAAGACCTTGATGGCCGGCGCCGGCGTGCCGCTGGTGCCCGGCTATCACGGCGAGGAGCAGGACCCGGCGTTCCTCCAGGGCGAGGCCGACCGCATCGGCTACCCGCTACTGATCAAGGCTTCGGCCGGGGGCGGCGGCAAGGGCATGCGCATCGTCGATGGACCCGAGCAGTTCGCCGACGCCCTGGCCTCCTGCCAGCGCGAGGCGCGCGCGAGCTTCGGCTCCGATCAGGTGCTGCTCGAGCGCTATCTCGCGCGCCCGCGCCACATCGAGGTGCAGGTGTTCGGCGACAGTTTCGGCGAGGTGATCCACCTGTTCGAGCGCGACTGCTCGGTGCAGCGCCGCCATCAGAAGGTGCTGGAAGAAGCGCCGGCGCCGGGGATGAGTGCCGAGCGGCGCGCGCAACTGGGCCGCGCGGCGGTGGCGGCGGCGCGCGCGGTCGGCTACGTCGGCGCCGGGACGGTGGAGTTCATCGCCGAGCAGGACTTCGCCGCCGGCGGCCATTTCTACTTCATGGAGATGAACACCCGGCTGCAGGTCGAGCACCCGGTCACCGAGATGATCACCGGCCTGGATCTGGTCGAGTGGCAGTTGCGCGTGGCCGCGGGCGAGCCGCTGCCGCTCGCCCAGGAGCAACTGTCGATTCGCGGCCACGCGATCGAGGCGCGGATCTACGCCGAGGATCCCGACCGCGGCTTCCTGCCCTCGACCGGCCGGCTCGCGCATCTGGCGCCGCCGGAAGCTTCGCTGCACGTGCGCATCGACAGCGGCGTCGAACAGGGCGACGAGATCGGCCCGCACTACGACCCGATGATCAGCAAGCTGATCGTCTGGGACGAGACCCGCGACAAGGCGCTCGCGCGCATGCTCCAGGCGCTGGCGCAATACCGCGTGGTCGGCGTGGCCAACAACGTGGGCTTCCTGTCGCGGCTGGTCGCCTGCCCGGCCTTCGCCTCGGCCGATCTCGACACCGGCCTGATCGAGCGCGAGCAAGCGCTGCTCTTTCCCGCCAGCGCCGCCCCGCCGGCCCAGTCCTGGCTGGTCGCGGCGCTGGCCGAACTGCTGCGCGAGAGCGCGCAGGCGCAGCACGATGCGCGCGCGAGCCGCGACCCGCACTCGCCCTGGCATAGACGCGACGGCTGGCGCGTGAACAGCGCCGCCCGGCGCACCCTGCTGCTGCGCCACGGCGAGCTCGAGCAGGGCATCGCCGTCGTCTACGATGGCGGCGGCTACGCGCTGACGCTCGCCGGACAGACCACGCGAGCTTCCGGCTTGCTCGGCGAGAACGGCCAGTTGCGCGCCGATCTCGACGGTCTGCGCCTGAACGCCACCGTGGTGGCGGCGGGCGAGCGGCGCCACGTCTTCCTGCACGGCCGGGTCGATGCCTTCGCCTGCGTCGATCCGCTCTATCACGGCCTGGAGGGCGGCGGCAGCGACGGCGGCATGTGCGCGCCGATGCCGGGCAAGGTGGTCGCGCTGCTCGCCGCGGCAGGGGCCCGCGTGGCCAAGGGCGAACCGCTGTTGATCCTGGAAGCGATGAAAATGGAGCACACTATCGCCGCGCCCGCCGCCGGCGTGGTGAAGCGCTTTCGCTTCGGCGTCGGCGAGCAGGTGAGCGACGGCGCGGAACTGGTGGAATTCGAGATCGACAAGACATGACGCTACCGAGCAAAGCCAGAATCGTCGAGGTCGGGCCGCGCGACGGCCTGCAGAACGAGAAGACCCGGGTGTCGACCGCGGTCAAGGTCGAGCTGATCGCCCGCCTGGGCCGGGCGGGATTGAAGTGCATCGAGGCCACCGCCTTCGTCTCGCCCAAGTGGGTGCCGCAAATGGCCGACAGCGCCGAGGTGATGGCGGCCATAGACCGCCTGCCCGGCGTCGCCTACCCGGTGCTGGTGCCCAACATGAAGGGGCTGGAAGCGGCGATCGCCGCCGGCGCAGAGGAGGTCGCGGTGTTCGGCGCCGCCTCCGAGGCCTTCTCGCAGAAGAACATCAACTGCTCGATCGCCGAGAGCCTCGATCGCTTCCGTCCGGTCGCGGAGGCGGCCCGCCGGCACAACGTCAAGGTGCGCGGCTACATCTCCTGCGTGCTGGGCTGTCCCTACCAGGGCGAGGTGGCGCCCGCCGCGGTCGCGGAAGTGGCCAACGCGCTGTTCGAGATGGGCTGCCATGAAATCTCGCTGGGCGACACCATCGGCGTCGGCACCCCGGGCAGGACCCAGGAGATGATAGCCGCGGTCGCCCGGCACGTGCCGCTGAAGAAGCTGGCCGGACACTTCCACGACACCTACGGCATGGCCATCGCCAACATCTATGCCGCGCTGGAGATGGGCGTCGCGGTCTTCGACGCTTCTATCGCCGGCCTGGGCGGCTGTCCCTACGCCGAGGGCGCCGCCGGCAACGTCGCCACCGAGGACCTGGTCTATCTGCTTCAGGGGCTGGGCATCGCCCCCGGCATAGATCTCGCGGCGCTGGCCGAGACCGGCGCCTGGATCAGTGCGCAGCTCGGCCGCAAGCCCGCCTCGAAGACGGCGCTGGCGATCCTGGCCAAGGAGAGCGCCGGGTGATCGCCTCGCCCTGCATCGACGCGTGCAAGATGGACGAGGCCAGCGGCCTGTGCCAGGGCTGCTGGCGCACGCTGGCGGAGATCGGCGCCTGGGGGTCGGCCGACGACGACGAACGGCGCATGATCCTCGCCGCCATCGCCAGGCGCCGCGCCGCTACGGAGCACGGGAACCCGGCGTGAAGCCGCGCCTGCCGCAGCAGGTCCGCGTGCTGGAACGCGGCTGGCTCTCGTCCAACAACATCCTGCTGTTCGAGGGCGAGCGCGCCACCCTGGTGGACAGCGGCTACCTCAGCCACGCGCAACAGACGCTGGCCCTGGTCCGGGAGGCCTTGGACGGCCGGCGGCTGGCCCGCGTCATCAACACCCACTCGCACTCCGACCACATCGGCGGCAACGCCACGCTGCAGCGCGAGCTGTGCTGCGGCATCACGGTGCCCGCAGGCATCGCCGCGGCCATCGCCGCCTGGGACGAGGACTTCCTGTTGCTCAAGCCCTCCGGCCAGCACGGCGACCGCTTCCGCCACGACGCGGTGATCAATGCCGGCGAGGAATTCGAGCTCGCCGGCCTCGTGTGGCGCGCGCTGGCCGCGCCCGGACACGACATGGAGGCGCTGGTCTTCCACTGCGAGAGCGCGCGCCTGTTGATCTCGGGCGACGCGCTGTGGCGCGACGGCTTCGGCATCCAGTTCGCCGAGATCAGCGGCCAGGCAGCCGGCCTGGCGGCGACCC
>JAJXTQ010000293.1 GCA_021783685.1 Pseudomonadota bacterium
ACGTCGGTACGGCCAAGACCGTGACCGTCATCGACCTCGCCCTGAGCGGTGCCGCGGCAGGAAACTACACGGCCAAAAGCACGGCGACCACCACCGCGAACATCACCCCGGCACCATTGACCGTGAGCGTCACCGCCGCCGACAAGGTCTATGACGCGACGACGAGTGCAACGATCACCGGCCGCAGCCTCGCCGGCGTGATCGGCGGCGACGACGTCAGCCTCACCGGCGGTACCGCGAGCTTCGACAACAAGAACGTCGGCATCGGCAAAACCGTGACCGCCACGGGCCTGATGCTGGCTGGTCCTGACGCTGGGAACTACACCGCGAACATCATGGCGACGACGATGGCCACGATCACGCCGGCTCGGTTGATCTACCTCGCCGATTCTGCCAGCCGCGCCTATGGACAAGTCAATCCGGCATTCACGGGCAAAGTCACCGGCTTCCTGCAAGGAGAAACCCAGGCCGATGCGACCACCGGCAGCCTGACTTTCAGCAGCACAGCCGTGCCCACCAGTCCCGAAGGGCGCTATGAGATCGACGGCGGCGGTCTGTCCGCGGCCAACTACAGCTTCAGCCAGGCGCCTGAAAACAGCGCCGCGCTACGAGTGTTCGCCGCAGCCGAACCGCCCGTTCTATCTCCGGTGGTTCCGGTGGCCATCCTGCCGCCGCTCCTGTCTCAGGAAGAAGCGCCGATCCAGACGAGTCAAGCGGACCGCTCCCGTGACGCCCCCGTCCCCTGCAAGAGCGCGCTTTCGAAGAATGTGCTCGGCAGCTATTCGCTTGCCTGGAACTGCGGCGCGCCCAAGCGCTAGCCGTAGCTTGGTGCCAGGCACTCGCCGTCAGTGCGGTCAGGCGCGGGAATATGACCTGGAGATGACTTTGGGATCAGACAAATTGTACGGAATGCATCCATGCGCCAACTGCGGGCCATGATCGGCGCGACCAGTGCGCGGATTCGGTTGATGCTGCAATTGCTCGCGACGCTGGCCGTCCTGGCATGGCTGCCCGGCAATGCATTCAAGCTCGTCGCCTTCATGGCCGTATGGGCGCTGGGCTTCGGCCGGATTTCCCGAGCGGAGCTGCTGCTGATGCTCGGCATCGACATCCTGTTCGTCCTGATGAATCTGGGCGCCCTGCGCCAGGGGGTGTTCCGCTTCAATCGTCCCGACCTGCTGGGCATGCCGATGTACGAGTTCGTCATGTGGGGCTTCTACATTCTCTGCACCCTCCGTTTCCTCGACGGACAGCCGCCGCGGGGTAAGCGATGGGTGGCGCTCGGGCTGGCGGCGGTGTTCGCATTGCCATTTTCCACCGTCGGCGACGCCACGGCATTGACCCTGGTCTCGGCAGCGATCCTGGCTGTTTGTCTCGTCCTCTATCGCGAATCTATGGATATCGCATACGTCCTCACCATGATCACCATGGGCGCCCTGGTCGAATGCATCGGTGTGGCCACGGGGCAATGGACTTATCCGGGCAGCGACGGCGTGCCGCTCTGGTTCGCCACGATGTGGGGCGGGGTCGGGCTGTTTACCCGCAGACTGCTGCTGCCGCTGCTGTACCGGGATGGGGTGCAGGGTGCGGCGCGTTGACTTGGCCCTAGGGTTTTGAGAGGAGGAATCCCGTGGAACTGGATCATGCGTTACGAGATTGGACCGCGCTGCTCGGCCAGTCGCGGGTTCTTGGCGCGGCGGCGGCCCAGATCGATTACGGGCGGTGCACGACGGGAATCGGACGCCGGATTGCGGGGGCACTGAGGCCGGGCGAGCGTGTGCAGATTCCGGCGATCGTAGCGATCGCCGCGCGCTTCAAGGTGCCGCTCTACCCGATCAGCACCGGCCACAACTGGGGTTACGGAACGGCCCTGCCGGTGCGCGACGACTGCGTCGTTCTCGACCTCTCCGGACTCGACCGGATCGTCGATTTCGATCCTGGCAACGGATTGGTCACGGTTGAGCCGGGCGTCACCCAGGGGCAGCTCGCCCACTTTCTCGATCAGGGCGGCCACCCCTATCTGGTACCGGTGACCGGCGCCGGACCGAGCTGCAGCCTGGTCGGCAATGCGCTGGAGCGCGGCTACGGCATCACACCCCACGCTGATCACTTCGGTGCGGTGATGACGCTGGAAGCGGTGCTGCCCGACGGCCGCGTCTATCGTTCGGCGCTGTCCGGGATCAACGGCGAGTTGCTCGACCGGTCCTTCAAGTGGGGCATCGGTCCCTATCTCGACGGTATTTTCTCGCAGAGCGGCCTGGGCATCGTCACCGAAATGAGCATCGCACTGGCGCGGCGTCCCGAGGGCATCAAGGCCTTCCTCTTCGGCCTGAAGCGGGAGGAACAACTGGGCGAGCTGGTCGCGCGGGTGCGCGAGGTGCTGGCCCGCTACCCGGGCGTGGTGGGCGGCATCAACCTGATGAACGCGCACCGCGTCCTGGCCATGGCCGTGCCCTATCCGCGCGAGCGGCTGGGCCCAGACGGCCTCATTTCCCAGTCTCTGCTGTCCGAACTCGGCAGGGAAAACCAGGTGAGCCCATGGACCGGGTTCGGTACGCTCTACGGCAGCCGCGGCGTGGTGGCGGCGGCACAGCGCGAGATCCGCACCCTGTTGAGGCCGCTGGCCTCGCGGCTGATCTTCGTCGGTCCCGTCGGCGCCAGCACCCTGGCCAGACTCGGCCGTCTGCTGCCGGGACGCTATCGTTCCCGCTTCGCCAGAAGCCTGGACATGCTCGAACGCTCGCTGCAACTGGTGGCCGGCCGGCCGAACGAGACGGCGTTGCCGCTGTGCTATTGGTTGACTGGCAAGCGGGCGCCGACTGACGCGGCATTGGATCCGGCCCGCGACGCTTGCGGCGTGACCTGGTATGCGCCGCTAGTGCCGATGCAGCCGGAGCGGGTCGCCGCCTATCTGCGCATGGTCACCGCGATCATGCGCGAATATCGGCTGGAACCGCTGATCACCCTGACCAGCGTATCGGATCGCTGCTTCGACAGCACCGTGCCGCTGCTCTTCGATCTGGATTCGGCAGCGAGCCGGGAAAATGCCGGGCGCTGTTACTGGGCGCTGCTGGAGGCGGGCCGGGGCCAGGGTTTCCTGCCCTACCGTGTCGGCATACAGACCATGAGCTGGCTGTCGGAAAGCGACTCGACCTATTGGCAGCTGGTCCGGCAGATCAAGGCGGCGCTCGATCCGGATGCCATCCTCTCCCCGGGAAGGTATGCCTGATGAGCCCGCAGACCAGACGGCGAAGCGCGGCTGCTGCATTCGCGCTGTTCGGAGCTTCCGTCTGTCACGCCCAAGAGTTTACTCTGCCCGACGCCGGCAGCCTGCTGCGCAATCTCGGAGCGCTGCCCCATGCGGCGCCTTCGCTGCCCGCACCGCAGTCGCCGGCCTCCTCGGAAAAGCCGTCCAAGCGAACCGTGCGCGAGGTC
>JAJXTQ010000294.1 GCA_021783685.1 Pseudomonadota bacterium
ATGGCCGGGTAATCGCGCGGATTGCTGCAATAGGGGCATTGCAGCGGACAGGCGTAGGTCAGCTCGGCGAGCAGCCACAAGGGCGGCGGCACGGGCCGCTCAGCGCAGTTCGATCCAGCCGCGCTGACGGGCGAGGTCGATGAATTCACGGATGTCCTCCGCCAGGGTCGTTTCGCCGGGGTAGGCCGCGGCCAGCGCGTCGATCAGCGCGCCGAGGCTGGTCTGCCCGTCGCAGCGGCTCAGGATGGCCGCCGCCGAGTCGTTGAGCCGGATCATGCCCTCGGGGTAGAGCAGCACGTGGCACTGCTGGGCGGCCTCCCATTGCAGCCGGTAGCCGGGCCGCAGGCGAGGAATCCGCGCTGCCTCTGCCGCCGCACCGCTCATGGCGCCCGCGGCACCGTGCAATAGGGCGGCATGTCGAGCACATAGGCCAGCATCATGGCATCGAGCATGGACCAGAGCACGTCGAGCTTGAATTGCACGATGGCCAGCGCGCGTTCCTGCAGCGGGCGGGTGTCGAAGTGCGCCAGCGTGAACGCAAGGCCGTGCTCCACGTCGCGCCGCGCCTCGCTGAGCCGGTTGCGGAAGTATTGCAGGCCGGCGGATTCGATCCAGGGATAGCGGTCCGGCCAGCTGTTCAGCCGCTGCTGATGGATCTCGGGCGCGAACAGCTCGGTGAGCGAGGAGCAGATGCCCTCCTCCCACGGCGCCTGGCGCACGAAATTGACGTAGGCATCCACCGCGAAGCGCACGCCCGGCAGCACCAGGCGCTGGCTTTCGAGCGTCGCGCGATCCAGCCCCACCGCCGCCCCCAGCCGCGTCCAGGCCTCGATGCCGCCCTCGTCCCCGGCGCGACCGTCGTGGTCGATGATGCGCTGGATCCAGTGCCGGCGCACCGCGCGATCCGGACACTTGGCCATGAGCGCGGCGTCTTTGAGCGGGATGGCGATCTGGTAGTAGTAGCGGTTGGCGACCCAGCCGCGGATCTGTTCCGGCGCGAGGCTGCCCTCGTACATGCGCACGTGAAAGGGATGGTGGATGTGGTAGCGCGCGCCCAGCGCCCGCAGCCGGGCTTCGAATTCGGCCGCCGGCCAGGGTGCCTCGTCCGTCCTGTTCGTCATCGCGTCGCCCTCACAACACCAGTTCCAGGCCGTCCTCGGCCACCTCGATGCCCGCGGCGTCGAGCTGGCGCCGCTCGGCGGAATCTTCGTCCAGAATGGGGTTGGTGTTGTTGATGTGAATCAGGATCTTGCGGGCGCGCGGAAAAGCCGCGAGCCGCTCGACCATGCCGCCCGGCCCGCTCTGCGGCAGGTGCCCCATCTCCAGCGCGCGCTTCGTGCCGACGCCGCGGTCGATCAGATCCTCGTCGCGCCAGGCCGTGCCGTCCACCAGCAGCACGTCGGCATCGCGCATGGGCGCGGCGAGGTGCGGCTCGAACGCGCCCAGCCCCGGCGCGTAGAACAGCTGCCCGCCGGTGGCCGGATCGGTGATGAGCAGGCCGATGTTGTCGCCCGGATGCGGGTCGTGGCGATGCGGCGAATACGGCGGCGCCTTGCTGGACAGCGCAAAGGCCTGGAAGCGCAGCCCCGGTGCCTGCGCCATCTCGAACGGCGCGCCGTCGGGCACGACGGGATGCCAGTCGACGCCGCAGTAATGGCCGAGCATGGGAATGACCGGGAAGCCCGTGGTTAGGTCCTGATGCACCGCGGGCGTGGTGTAGAGGGCGAGGCGCGGCCCCTCGCGCAGCATCAAGAGGCCCGTGGCGTGGTCGATCTGGGCATCCACCAGGAGGACCGCCGCGATGCCGGTGTCGCGCACCGCCCGGCCCGGCCGCAGCGGGGGGAAAGCTTCGATCTGGGCGCGAATGTCGGGGGATGCGTTGATCAGCACCCAACGCTCGCCGTCGGCGCTCACCGTGATCGACGACTGGGTGCGCGGTTGCGCGCGGAGCGTCCCGGCGCGCACGCCGGCGCAATAGGTGCAGTGGCAGTTCCACTGCGGAAAGCCGCCGCCGGCGCCCGATCCCAGCACATGAATCCGCATCGGTGATGGCTCCTGCGCCCTTGCCTGAAACGACAAGGCCCGGCGGTGGGGCCGGGCCTTGCGTGAAACCGGAAACTGGCTTCAGCGGTTGAAGATGTACATCGTCACTTCGAAGCCCAACCGGAGGTCTTCGAAAGCAGGCTTGGTCCAGCGCATGGTGTCTCCCTCGTCGAACTCGGCGTGTGATCGTGGGGGCGATCCGCTGCTGCCGAAAACAGCAGATCCTGAACGGTCATCTTATCCATCCCGTCCCTCGCTGCCAAGGGGCCGGGCTTGCCGCAGGTTTTGTCGGCATGCGAGAATCGCGGCCCGATCTTCCCTGCCGGTTCGGGTTCCATGCCGTCCGCCGTCTCGTCCATGCCCCCGTCGGGTTCATCCGCATGAGCGCCCGCATCCTCGACGGCCGCGCCCTGTCACTGGAAGTCCGCAGCCGCGTCGCGGCCCAGGTCGAGCGCTGGCGCAGCGACGGCCGCCGCGCGCCGGGGCTGGCCGTGGTGCTGGTCGGCGCGGATCCCGCCTCGGCGATCTACGTGCGCAACAAGCGCGCGGCCTGCGAAGCCGCCGGTTTCGCCTCCCACCATCACGCCTTGCCGGCGGACATCTCACAGGTGGAGCTGATGGCCCTGATCGCGGCGCTCAATGCCGACCCGGCCATCGACGGGATTCTGGTGCAGTTGCCGCTGCCGGGCCACATCGACAGCGAAGCCATCATCGAGGGCATCGATCCCGCCAAGGACGTCGACGGCTTCCATCCCTACAACATGGGCCGGCTCGCCCTGCGCCTGCCCTTGCTGCGGCCCTGCACGCCCTACGGCATCATGCGGCTGCTGGAGCGCACCGGGCTCGATCTGCGCGGCCGCCGCGCCGTCATCGTGGGCGCCTCGAACATCGTCGGGCGCCCGATGGCGCTGGAACTGCTGCTGGCCGGCGCCACCGTGACCGTCTGTCACCGCTTCACGCGCAATCTGGCGGCCGAAGTCGGTGCGGCGGAAATCGTGATCGCGGCCGTCGGCAAACCGGGACTCATCCCCGGTGGCTGGATCCAGCCCGGCGCGATCGTGATCGACGTCGGCATCAACCGACTGGCCGACGGCTCGCTGGCGGGCGACGTGGCGCCGGAGGCCGCCGCACGCGCGGGCTGGCTGACGCCCGTGCCGGGCGGCGTGGGACCGATGACGGTCGCCATGCTGCTGCAGAACACGCTCGAAGCCTACGCCCGGCGCGCCGGCATCCCCTGCCTGCCCGCCTGACCGGTCCCTGCGTCGAGACCGGTAACGCCCGGTCCGGCGATCATGCCGACCCCCGCGCCCTTACGTCCCCACCTCAAATGTCGCATGCAGCGCACCGCCGCTTGCTTGATGCGGATGGGTCCGCCGCCGACGAGCGCCCCT
>JAJXTQ010000295.1 GCA_021783685.1 Pseudomonadota bacterium
CGCATCGGGAGACTCCTGCTGCACCACGATGCGCCCTCAGGTGGCCAGGGTGACGGTGACAAAGGCATAGAGCCGACCGGAATCCCGTCCGTAGACGAGACTCTGGTTGGAAATGAGCGGCCCGGCCTTGCCCAGGCTGCGACCGACCACGATCAGCGGCTCATCGCGCGCGGGCGCCACGAAGCTCAACTTGAGCGCGGCCGTGGACATGCGCGTGATGCGTGCGTTGAGCCCGAATCCTGCGAAGACGCCGACATTGTCGCACGCGAGCAGGAGCGCCCCGCCGGCCAAGGCGCCACCGGCATCCCGCATGTCGGCGATATCCGCCACCTCGATCACGCACCGGCCCGGCCCCATCTGCCGCAGCGACAGGCCTGGCAAGCGTTTCTTCATGTTGGCTTCGAGCAGCACGCCCATGCGGCCGGCATCCGCCTCGCCATTCCAGACCTGAGTCAGCGCCGGCGCCTCAGGCGCCGCTTCGGGCGCATCTTCGGCGGCATGCGCGAAAACCCATTGTCCCTGCGCGACGAGCTGCCCCTGCGCGTCGCGAATCTCGGAGCTGGCGAATGCCAGCGTGCGTCCCGCTCGCAGCAATTGCGCGGAGGCGATGACATCGCCCTCGCGCGCGGGCCGCAGATAGACGATCTGCCCGTCGAGCGGCCTGACGGACCCAAGATCCCCCGCGGAGCCCCAGGCGGCCGCGGTTTCGATCCGGGCCGCATCCAGCAGCAACGTCGCCAGAATCCCGCCGTGGATCACCCCGCCGTCGGCATTGAGCAAACGCGTGTCATAGGCCAGACGGAGCCTCCGGGCGGGATCGCGCGGATCCAGCGCGATCCCCAGGAAGCGGGCCCAGCCGTCCTGCGCGTAAGCGGCTGTCAGGGGCTCCGGCAGACCGGCAGAAATCCTTTCCATTTGCATGTGCTTCCCTGTCGTGTGTCGAAAAACCTAGAACCGCCACCCCAGGCGCAGGAGATGAAACTCGACGCCGTCATTGGGCGGGGCGATGCTGGCGTTGGAGAGGTGCTGGAACCGGTAGCCGATCCCCCACCGCCCCGAAGCGGGTCGCCATTCGATGCCGACATGATCGCCGAACTGGAACGCCGAGGCGAGCGTACTGTCCTCGAAACGGACAGCAGACAGAAGGTGGATACCGACGCCCAGATCGACGGCCACCCGCCCGGATCGCAGCTCCCGATGCGCGGCCAAGACCGGTGTGGCGCCGACCTCCCACAAGGCATCGTTGCGCTCACCGTCCAGCCAGCGACCCAGCGTGACCTCGGGCGTGAGGCGCCATGACCACGCGCCGGTTCGGGCGAACGCTTCGCGCTGCGGGGCACTCAGCGTGAGACGCACCAGACGCCCGGACTCGCCCGTCGTGCCGAATTCGATGCCCGGCTGCCAGCGGCCTTGCCCGGACACCGTCGTTGCAAAAGCCAGCGCGATCGCTCCCGAGGCCCAGGTAAGATGCCGCATCAGATCCTCGTCGCTGTGTCGTTTCTTGCGTCCAAAGTGGACCGATAATACCGTTTCGGGTTCCGCTCACCGGTCTGGGCCATGCCCCCGCCTAACTTCAAAGGAAATATTGCCGTGTGGACCGAACTGCTGGGCCAGTATGGCCTGTTTGCCGCCAAGCTCGTCACGCTGCTGGTGGGCGTGGTCGTGGTCATGCTGATCGCCGCGGGCCTTGGTCGGCGTCGCCCCTCGCTGCAACGCGGCCAGCTGCAACTCGAGCATGTGAACCGCCACTATGAACGGCTGCGCGACGCGCTGAACCGACGGTTGCAACCCGTCAAGACCAGCCGGTGGCAACGCCTCCGCATCCGTCGCCCCTGGCGCGCCAAACCGAAGCCTCTCGCCACGTCGGACGCCGGCCGGCGCATCTTCGTCCTGAACTTTCATGGCGACCTGCAAGCATCGGCCACGACCGCACTGCGCGAGGAAGTGACGGCGCTGCTCCAGGTTGCCGACAGCCGGGACGAAGTCGTGGTTCGGCTGGAGAGCAGCGGCGGGCTGGTCCATGCCTACGGATTCGCCGCTTCGCAATTGCAGCGACTGCGCGACCGCGGCATCACGCTCACCGTCTGCGTCGACAAGATCGCCGCAAGCGGGGGTTACATGATGGCCTGCGTGGGCCAGCGTATCGTCGCCGCGCCGTTCGCCATCATCGGCTCCATCGGGGTCGTCGCCCAGTTGCCCAACCTGCACCGGCTCCTCCAGCGGCACGAGGTCGACGTCGAACTCCACACCGCCGGTGAATTCAAGCGGACGCTGACGGTGCTGGGCGAAAACACGCCCGAGGGACGCGAGAAATTCCGTCAGGAACTGGAGGAAACCCACACGCTGTTCAAACAGTTCGTCCGTCAGCATCGCAGCAGGCTGGATATCGAGCGTGTCGCCACCGGCGAGCACTGGTATGGAACCCAAGCGCTGGAGCTGCGGTTGGTCGATGAAATCGCCACCAGCGACGACTATCTGTTGCGCCAGCTCGATCAGGCGCAGATCTACCGCCTGCAGTACCGCCTGCCTCAAGCCGCAGCGCGCCGCCTGGCGCGCGTCGTCGGTCGCGCGGCCGCGGGCCTGGCGGCATGGCTGGCCCGCGGACAGGGCAGAGGTTGATACCGATCATTAACAGAAAAAGAAAACTTTTTTGCCGTGATTGACAAACCCATGACGAATTCATAATATCGTCGCCCATGGACCGGTTCGATCCGATCACCGGTCGCTGAGCAAGTTCATGGCACCGTGTCTCCTCCTGAAAGGACCCCCTCGTCCTTTCACGCACTTGACCCCCTGAATCTTCAGGGGGTTTTTTTTGCGCTCGTCGACCACGGCCGGCCTCGGTTAAACTGCGACGAAGATCGGCGCAGGGTCGATCCCCGTCACCGCAACTGGAGCCCGCGATGAATTTTCGGAAAGCACGCCTCGTGTCTGGACTGGTCCTCGCCCTGCCCGCGTTGGCCGGCGCCCACGACAACCATGCCGACCCGGTGGAATATCGCCACGCAGGGTTCTACCTGATCGGCTGGCATTTCCAGCCCATGGCCGAGATGATCAAAGGCGAGAAACCGATGGATGCCAAGGCGTTCGCGACACACGCCAGCGCCGTGGCCAACGTCGCCCCGCTGCTCGCCGAAGGCTTTGCCAACGGCCCGCACAAAGGCAAGACCGACGCCAAACCCGAAATCTGGAAGAACTACGCAGATTTTTCAAAGAAAATGCAGTCGTTCGAAACAGAATCGGCGCGTCTGGCCCAAGTGGCACAGAACGGCGACGCCGCACTGCTCAAGGATCAGTTCATGAAGACGGCGCAGAGCTGCAAGTCCTGCCACGATGACTACCGCAAGGACTGACCAGATCATAAGCCATTGGCGATAAAGACCACGAATCCCACGCTCAGCGCCAACAGCACGACCGCCCGCCCCAGGGAAA